>NZ_JBATGR010000371.1:0-11240 GCF_049665975.1 Eudoraea sp. | reverse complement strand
GTTAGAATGGTGACAATCCCAGCTATGATCTGGAGGAAAATATATTCAAAGCTGTTGGGAACCACAAAGCCTAAAATAAGTACGGTTAAGACATGTACAAAAAGTCCAAGCCGCGCATCAAAAAAGGTTTTGAGTATTAAGGGCATTATACATAACGGCACTACATAAACATAAGCCTCATTGTATTTTACTACCAGGGTGGTTATAAATACCATGAGTAAAATATTAAAGAAAATAAAGGTCACTTTTACGTTGTTCCTAAAAACTTCTGGCCTGTATTTTTTGAGAAACAAAAATAGCATCATCAGCACAAGGGCCACAAGAATGGTGTATCCGAAGAGGATAAAATAGTAGTTATTTTCAGTCCATAATTCCGATTCATATTCCGCTTTTAAGGACTCCAGTATTTTCAAATTCTCAGCCTCTACTACCTCGCCTCTGGCAATTATAAGTTTTCCTTCATCTACATTTCCCCTTGTTAATGAAATTTCAGAAATAGCTTCCTCCAGTTCCCTTCTGGTAAGTTCTTCATCAAAGGAGACATTGGGTTGTAATACATCATAAAAAAGAGTTTTAAAGTCTGCATCATAACTTCCAAGTCTCTTCTCATTGAGCATCTTAGTTATGGAGTCGTCCATAGCCTCCATTCTATAAAGTGCATCAGATTGTAAACGTCTTGCTTCTCCATCCTTTATAAGATAAAGACTGCTTTTGGAGATTAGTTCGTCTGCTTTTTTTAAGATTCCGTAAGTATAAATTGTATCCAGAAAATCTTTCCCCAATGCTTCTAAAATACGTCTTGATCTGTTAGTGAATTTTTCAGTACTGAAAACGACAGGAAATTTATTTGCAAAAATCTGATAGGCTTCCGCAGCCAAGTCCTCATCATAATGATAATAGTCTACCTGATCACTTTCAATCGCATTTCTTTCTTCGGTAATTTCATTATCCGTTTTTTTAATGGAAAAGTCGAAGGGAGCGTAAAGGTTCTCATATTGCCATGGTTTACCTTTTTGAAATTCATATTTGAACTTACCTCCTCTGGGGAAGAAAAATACAATACAAGCTATAGTTATAACATATAGAATGTATTTGTAGATAATCGATTGGTTTTTATAAACGCCGTCTAAGGTTTTGCCCATTACAGAAAGTATCTTCTTCAAAAATAGAAAATAATAGTATCATCGCTTGCCTTTTAGAAACTAAACAGCATGCATTGCACTTTAATTTATTAATTTCGCGTAGTTAAAAGATTTTCATATGAAAGAGGTTGTGATTGTATCTGTAGCCAGAACACCTATTGGAAGTTTTATGGGTTCTCTATCCACTATTCCGGCTCCAAAGTTAGGGGCTATAGCAATAAAAGGTGCCCTTGATAAAATAAATTTGAGCCCAAATGATGTTGATGAAGTACTCATGGGCAATGTTGTTCAGGCAGGAACCGGACAGGCTCCTGCAAGACAGGCTGCCATATTTGCCGGCATCCCCGACACCGTTCCTTGTACTACTATAAATAAAGTCTGTGCATCAGGGATGAAAGCCATAATGCAGGCAGCGCAATCTATTGCTTTGGGCGACACTTCGGTGGTTATTGCAGGAGGGATGGAAAATATGAGCCTGATTCCACATTATGTTCATATGAGAACAGGGCAGAAATTTGGCCCCTCAACATTAGTAGATGGCATGCAAAAAGATGGTTTGGTTGACGTTTATGACCAGAATGCCATGGGAGTGTGTGCAGATGCCTGTGCAGTGGAATACGATTTCAGCAGGGAGGATCAGGATAACTTTGCTATACAATCCTATAAACGATCTGCGGAGGCCTGGAAATCTGGAAAATTTACTGATGAAGTTGTCCCGGTAGAAGTACCTCAACGAAGGGGCGAACCTATTGTTGTGGGGGAGGATGAAGAATATAAGAATGTAAAACTAGATAAGATACCTGCGTTACGGCCGGCATTCACAAAAGATGGCACGGTTACCGCAGCGAATGCATCAACTATTAATGATGGTGCAGCCGCCCTGGTCTTAATGAGCGCAGAAAAAGCCAAAGAAAAGGGTTTAGAGCCCATAGCGACTATTAAAAGTTATGCAGATGCAGCCCAGGAGCCAAAATGGTTTACGACTGCACCGGCAAAAGCACTTCCGAAAGCTCTTGCAAAAGCGGGAATATCTATAGATGATGTTGATTATTTTGAGTTTAATGAGGCCTTTGCAGTTGTAGGTCTGGCCAATATGAAACTATTAAAACTTAATGATAGCAATGTAAATGTGAATGGTGGTGCGGTCTCCCTGGGACATCCGTTAGGTTGCTCCGGGGCACGGATAGTTATTACCTTATTGAGTGTTTTAAAGCAAAATGATGGTAAAGTAGGAGCTGCAGCTATCTGCAATGGTGGTGGTGGCGCTTCAGCAATTATATTGGACAGAAATTAATTTTCGCTGCAACTGTAGCCTATGCATCACGGTATTTGTCACCTTAATATTGTACCCATCAGAATTCTTGCAGAAGATTCGAGTGAGATGATAACCCAACTACTTTATGGTGATCATTTTAAAATTCTGGAAAAACGAAAGTTTTGGAGTAAAATTCGGGATGCCTATGATGGCACTGAAGGGTGGATTCGTAACAATCAATTTATACCAATTGAAAAATCTGATTATCAATCCCTGAATAATTCAGTGGAACATAAATTTTCATCAAATCTCGTATCTTATGTTAATGATGCGAATAGGGTAATGATCCCCATAGTGCTCGGCTCCTCTCTTAAAAGTTTAAAATTACTTTCACATGAATTTGACGGGGACTCAATAAATGAAAAAAAGGGAAAGTCTAATTTGATTATTACTGCGCTTTACTATTTAAATGCCCCCTACTTATGGGGAGGGAAAACGCCTTTTGGAATAGATGCTCCCGGTTTTACACAAATGATATATAAGATAAATGGCTATTCCCTGTTAAGGCGGGCAGAAGAACAAGCGGCTCAGGGTGAAGCTTTAAGTTTTATCGAAGAAAGTGAGCCGGGTGACCTTGCGTTTTTTGATAACAATGAGGGTGAGATAAATCATGTAGGACTTATAATGCAGGATAATTTTATTATCCACGTATTTGGTAAAGTAAGAATTGACAGACTAGATCACACCGGTATCTTCAATACAGAACAAAGAAAGTATACCCATAAATTAAGAGTAATAAAAAAGGTTATATAAAAAACCCTGACAAACTGATTGCCAGGGCTTTTTTATTGGAAATATAAACTAAATTATTCTCCAAGTAATTTCTTCATTTTCATGAAATTTTCAGTATCTCCTAAAGCGCCATAAATATTCTTTAGTTGTGTCATTACACCCTGATTTTCAGGATTTGCTTTCAGAGCTTGTTCCAGGATTATGGCTCCTGTTCTAAACATAGCATCCTTTTCTCTTTTTAATTCTTCGTAACGCGCTATATCTGTCTTAGAATTTCCTAAGCTGTTCATTTCGTCTATTAAACCATTTCCCTGATCTACATAGGTCGTAGAGAGATTCAACTGAGCGTTTACATAACCTGGATCTATCTCCAATGCTCTGCTATATGCTTTCCGAGCTTCTTCAACATTGCCCTGTTCCATATTAATTACACCTATGTTATATTGCAAATCCGCATTATCCGGTGCCATTTCAGCCGCTTCTGCCATAAGTTCCTTAAACTTATCCTTATCACCCATTTTGTAATATAAGTTAGCTTCATTCAGGACCAAATTCACATCATCCGGATTTTTTGTCCTGGCATCAGAAAAGGCAGCAAGCGCCTTATCGTCCTGACCTAATTGTGAATATATCAAAGCCATGTTTTTAACTATTTCCGCATTCTTTGAAGGCGTTTTTTCATCTATTGGATCTTTATAGGTCCCGGATTTAATCATCAAATCTCTTTGAGTTTTTTCCATCACCTCCTCTTGGCCAGATTCCATATTGGTAGCTTTGTAGATTATGCCGCTGCCGTCATAATTAACTTCTCGTAACTCCTCATAATACCCTAAAGCTTCTTCATAATGCCCTCCATTAACGGCACTACTTGCTGCATAATATAAATATATAGTATCTTTTGGGCTAAGTGTATAACTTAAATACAGCTTTTCTGCAGCCTTCTTGAATTCTTTATTTCCATTATCCTCCACCGCAGAATTAACCAGGTCCGCTGTTATAGCTGCCAAACGCTGATTTGTTTCGTCAGCATACTTTCCTTTTGGGCCATCTATACTCAAGACTTTCTTAAAGGAACTAATAGCTTCATCAAAAGCATCACTATCGCCCTTTTTGGCAAGATCTGCATAGGTTTTACCTCTAAGAAAGAAGTAGTTTGCCTGGGTTTTTTCATCTGCTCCACTGATCATTCCCTGAATTCCATCCAAAGATGCTTTGGCTGAGGTTGCATCACCAGATTTTAATGCTTTTTCAGCGGCTTTAAGTTCCGTTTTCTGTGAAAACCCGGCTAGCGTAGAAAATATAGCAGCCAGAATTAAAAGTTTAGTTTTCATTTTAAAATGTATTTACTTATTAGTGTTTATTAATTATTCTTTATCAGTTTCCGGGCTATCCATATCAAGAGCCGTGCCATCTTCCGTTTTTACCTCAATATCCATTATATCAACCTCATCCAGATTATCCTCATCCTTCATTACTTTGGCGACAGCTGCTATAGAGTCTGTGTCTTTCAGGTTGATTAACTTAACACCTTGAGTAGCTCTGCCCATAGTGCGCAGGTCATCAACACTCATCCTTATAGCTATGCCCGATTTATTAATGATCATTAAGTCATCAGAATCAGAAACATTTTTAATGGCTACCAGACCCCCTGTTTTATCAGTTATGGATATGGTCTTAACCCCTTTACCTCCCCGATTGGTAATCCTGTAATCATCAATGCTGGATCTTTTACCATATCCATTCTCAGAGACCACCAATATTTCGTCATCAAAATTATTTACAGACACCATGCCTATTACCTCATCTCTTTCATTTGCCAATCTTATGCCGCGAACACCAGAGGCATTACGGCCCATAGGTCTGGTCTTACTTTCTTCAAACCTGATGGCCTTACCAGATCTAAGCCCGAGTAAAATCTGACTGGTACCAGTGGTTAATTTGGCTTCTAAAAGTTCATCATCTTCTCTTATGTTAATTGCAATAATTCCATTTTGACGCGGCCTGGAATACTGTTCTAATGAGGTTTTTTTAACTGTCCCCTTCTTGGTAGCCATAATTACATAATGGCCATTCACATATTCCTCGTCCTTTAAATCTCTGGTACAAATAAATGCTTTTACCTTATCGTCCTGTTCAATATTCACCAGGTTTTGAATGGCTCGGCCTTTTGATGTTCGGCTACCTTCAGGAATTTCATAAACCCGCATCCAGAAACACTTCCCCTTTTGGGTAAAGAACAACATATATTGATGGTTTGTTCCAACAAAAAGATGTTCAAGAAAATCCTCAGTCCTTGTTGATGAAGCTTTTTGCCCTACTCCTCCCCTGTTCTGTGTTTTATACTCACTTAAGGGAGTCCTTTTTATGTAACCTGCATGCGAAATTGTAATTACTACCTGTTCATCAGGTATCATATCCTCTATACTCAGGTCACCCCCCGCAAAATTTATTTCTGATCTTCTTGCATCTCCATAGCGTTCTTTAATATCTAGAAGTTCATCCTTTATGATCTGCATTCTGCGATCTTTATTAGCCAGAATATCCTTTAAGTCCGCAATTGTCTTAATAATCTCATCGTATTCAGAGCGCAATTTATCTTGTTCAAGACCTGTAAGTTGTCGCAGACGCATCTCTACAATAGCCTTGGCCTGAACTTCAGATAATTTAAATCTTTTAATAAGGTTCTCTCTTGCTTCATCTGCATTTGAAGACGCTCTAATGATGGCGATAACTTCATCAATATTATCGGAGGCAATAATAAGTCCTTCCAATATATGAGCCCGGTCTTCCGCCTTTTTCAAATCAAAAGTGGTACGTCTCACCACTACTTCATGCCGATGCTCAACAAAATAATGAATTATCTCCTTTACATTAAGCATTTTTGGTCTTCCTTTAACCAGAGCTATATTATTTACGCTGAAGGACGACTGTAGTGCTGAATATTTGTATAATGTATTAAGGACAATATTAGGAATGGCATCCCTCTTTAAGATATATACAATGCGCATCCCCTTTCTATCAGATTCATCCCTGATTGATGCTATCCCATCTATCTTTTTATCATTGACCAAATCGGCAGTTTTTTTAATCATATCTGCCTTATTGACCTGGTAGGGAATCTCTGTGACAATTATACATTCCCTGCCCTGAACTTCTTCAAAAGTGGCTTTGGCTCTCATAACAACCCTGCCGCGTCCTGTATGAAAAGCTTCTTTTACGCCGTCGTAACCGTATATGATCCCCCCTGTAGGAAAGTCGGGAGCTTTAATGTGTGTTATTAACTCATCAATCTCTATATCGTTATTGTCAATATAAGCGATGGTACCGTCTACCACCTCTGAAAGGTTGTGCGGCGGCATATTAGTTGCCATACCTACGGCAATACCCGAGGCACCATTTATCAATAAGTTTGGAATCCTGGTTGGAAGAACTGTTGGTTCTTTAAGTGAATCATCAAAATTAAGCTGATAATCTACGGTTTCTTTATCAATATCGGCCAGCATCTCATCGGCAATCTTGCGCATGCGGGCCTCTGTATATCTCATTGCTGCAGGACTATCGCCATCCACAGATCCAAAATTACCCTGTCCGTCAATTAACATGTATCTGAGACTCCATTCCTGAGCCATCCTAACCATACTATCATAAACAGATGTATCACCATGCGGGTGATATTTACCTAAAACTTCCCCAACAATCCTTGCAGACTTCTTGTGTGAACTTGAAGAACGAACGCCTAAGTCGTGCATGCCGTATAAAACTCTCCTGTGAACCGGCTTTAGACCATCCCTGACATCGGGAAGGGCACGTGACACAATGACCGACATTGAGTAGTCAATGTAGGCTGATTTCATTTCATCTTCAATGTTGATCGGGATCAATTTCTCTCCTTCAGCCATATAAAATTCTTATTGCCTTATTATGATTAAAATATCTGGCCAATATACACAAAATCATAGCATAGAAAGCACATTCCAAGTAGTTTATTAAAGAATTTATTAACACATTGGGGTAGTGATTTGGTTAATAATTAGGATGTTAATTTTTTTGTAAATCCGTGTTTTTTTCGTCATTTAGTCCAAGTTTGTCGAATATAGGTACGGTATTTGTCGTTCTTAAGAATAGATTTACTAATTTTATTGCTGAATAAGAAAATTTTATGGATGATAATTTTTCACCTAGAGTAAAAGATGTAATTGCTTACAGCAAGGAAGAAGCATTAAGACTTGGCCATGATTTTATTGGTACCGAGCATTTAATGCTGGGATTGCTACGCGATGGAAATGGAAAAGCAATTAGTATTCTGGATGCACTCGATGTGGACCTGGATCACTTAAGGCGCAAAGTGGAAATTTTGAGTCCGGCTAATCCAAATTCCGGAGGTATTCAAAAAGATAAAAAAAATCTTCATTTGACAAGACAGGCAGAACGTGCGTTAAAAACCACCTTCCTGGAAGCAAAATTATTTCAAAGCTCTTCAATAAATACGGCACATTTACTGCTGTGTATCCTAAGAAACGAAAACGATCCTACCACTAAATTACTCCACAAGCTTAAAGTGGATTATGATGGGGTGAAAGATCAGTTTAAATCTATGATCACCAGTGAGGACGACTATATTGATTCTCCTACAGCAGAATCTTTTCCCAGTGATTCCGATGAACCTGTAGAAGGCAAGGAAGGATCTTTTGGAGGAGCTTCCGGTCAAAAAGGAAGCAAAAAATCCAAAACACCTGTTTTGGATAATTTTGGAAGAGATTTAACACGACTTGCAGAAGATAACAAATTAGATCCTGTAGTTGGACGGGAGAAAGAAATTGAACGTGTTTCTCAAATATTAAGCAGAAGAAAGAAAAATAACCCCCTTCTTATAGGAGAACCCGGTGTTGGTAAGAGTGCTATTGCTGAAGGATTAGCGCTTAGAATTATTAACAAAAAAGTATCGCGAATACTTTATAATAAGAGAGTAGTTACTTTAGATTTGGCTTCGCTGGTTGCTGGCACAAAATATCGTGGACAGTTTGAAGAACGGATGAAAGCCGTAATGAACGAGTTGGAAAAGAATGATGACGTAATTCTTTTTATCGATGAAATCCATACCATAGTAGGTGCAGGTGGTGCAACAGGAAGTTTAGATGCTTCCAATATGTTTAAACCAGCTTTGGCAAGAGGAGAAATTCAATGTATTGGAGCCACTACACTTGATGAATACAGACAGTATATCGAAAAAGACGGTGCACTTGAAAGACGTTTCCAAAAAGTAATGGTTGAGCCGACTACAGTGGAGGAAACCATTGAAATATTAATGAATATTAAAGGGAAATACGAAGATCATCATAATGTAAATTATACTGATGAAGCTATAATTGCCTGCGTTAAGCTTACCAACAGGTATATGACCGACAGATTTTTACCGGATAAGGCAATAGATGCTTTGGACGAATCTGGTTCGCGGGTACACATTATAAACATGGATGTTCCAAAACAAATTCTTGAATTGGAAAATCAATTGGAAGATGTGCGTGAATTGAAGAATAGTGTCGTTAAGAAGCAACGCTATGAGGAAGCCGCTAAGCTTCGGGATGATGAAAAAAGACTTGAAAAGGAATTGTCTATTGCACAGGAAAAGTGGGAAGAAGACAGTAAACTCCACCGCGAAATCGTTAACGAAGAAAGTGTCGCTGATGTGGTTTCTATGATGAGTGGAATACCTGTAAATAAAATAGCACAGACAGAAAGCAATAAACTTGCCGAGTTACCAAATCTCATTAAGGGCAATGTAGTTGGACAGGATGAAGCTGTTGCCAAAGTCGCCAAAGCCATTCAACGAAACAGGGCTGGTCTTAAAGACCCAAATAAACCTATAGGTTCATTCATTTTCCTGGGGCAGACAGGGGTTGGTAAAACCCAGTTAGCCAAGGTATTAGCACAAGAACTTTTTGATTCTGAAGATGCCCTGATCCGCGTTGACATGAGTGAGTATATGGAAAAATTTGCAATATCCAGATTGGTTGGCGCACCTCCGGGTTATGTAGGTTATGAGGAAGGTGGGCAATTGACTGAAAAAGTTAGGCGCAAACCTTATTCTGTAATTCTTTTGGATGAAATTGAAAAAGCACATCCTGATGTTTTTAACATGTTACTTCAGGTATTGGATGATGGTTTTTTAACAGATAGTTTAGGCCGTAAAATAGATTTTAGAAATACGATCATTATAATGACATCTAATATTGGTGCCCGCCAACTTAAGGACTTTGGTCAGGGGGTTGGTTTCGGTACAGCTGCCAAAAAATCGCAGGAGCATAGTCACCATAAGAGTGTGATTGAAAATGCGCTTAAAAAAGCTTTTGCACCAGAGTTTCTGAACAGAATAGATGATGTTGTTGTATTTAATCCACTTGAGCGCAAACATATTCACAAGATTATAGATATTGAATTAGATAAGCTGTATGAAAGAATAAAGGATATTGGATATGATCTGAATTTAACTGATAAAGCAAAAGATTATATCGCCGATAAAGGATTTGACAAACAATACGGTGCCCGACCTTTAAAAAGAGCAATCCAGAAATATATTGAAGATGCCCTTGCGGAAGAAATTGTCAATTCAAAACTCGAAGAGGGCGATAGTATCTATATGGATTTGGATGAAAAGAAAGATGAGCTGTCCATTAAGATAAAAAAATCCAAGAAGGGATCCAAAGCATAACAAAATGTAAGAATTTAGTTATAAAGGAATCAAGTTATTTGGTTCCTTTTTTTATTTCCCCAGATTACAACAAGTAAGAATAGGAATACAGTTTCTACATGGTGTAAACCATATAAACGATATATACGCTTTTGATCTAATATTTTTCGGAAACCTTGACCAAGCGCATACTTTCGTTTTAGACACACTAAACTATATGAAATGAAAGTCGGACCGGCTAAGAAAAAAATTATAGTTAAAGAATACAACTTAGATATTGGCACCGTTCAGGTATTAAAAAATCATATGGTTGTAATCTTTGACGAAGGGGCAACACTTACCCTGGAAAGGGCTTATCAAATTATAGGAATTTCAGAGATACACTTCAGAGACACAAACTTTGGTATTATTAGTCTCAGAAAAAATTCTTATGCCGTTGATCCCACTATTTACAACTATTTAAGGGAATTAAAAAATCTTAAAGCATTTGCTATTGTTTCCGTTAAGGAAGTAGATATGCATAACTTTAAAATTGAAAAACTCTTCTACAAAAAACCAATGAAATTTTACATTGATTATAACAATGCACTAGCGTGGGTACAAAGAAGAGTCAGAAAGAAGTAGGGAACTAATCCTCTTTGGTTTCACTTTCAATATCTGTAGTTGGTACATTAAACAGATCAATATAAGCCGGGCCAATACCATTAATTATTGCCGTTGCTGTTAGCGCCTGGTATCCTAAATTTTCAATTGCTATATCTCCTGCCCTGCCGTGGAGGTATACTCCAAAAATAGCTGCTTTCAAAGGTTCATATTTCTGGGCAATTAATGATGTTATCACTCCTGTTAGTACATCGCCGCTTCCTGCCGTAGCCATGCCTGGATTTCCCGTAGTATTTACATATCCTTTTTCATTATAGATCACTATAGTATGAGCATCTTTAAGTACCAGGATGCAGTCGTATTTTTTAGAGAATTCCCTGGCTTTTTGAAGTTTATCAAAATCATCCTCCCAACTTCCCAGTAAGCGCTTCAATTCTCCCGGATGGGGAGTAAGTATCGTTTTTGGAGGAAGCTTTTTTAATAGCGATTTATTCATGGCAATCATATTAATGCCATCAGCATCAATGACCATTGGACATTTAGTTATTCCTAAAAACTTTGTGAACGCTTCCAGTGTATTTTTTGCAGTTCCCATTCCAATTCCCACGCCTATTACATTGGGCTCTATGTTCAGAGAAATATTCGTGATTTCTTTTTCGCCTTGGTCTGTAATAACCATAACCTCAGGTAATGAGCTCTGTATTGGTATATATCCACATTGCGGTACATAGGCCGAAACCAATCCGCTTCCGGAGGTAAT
>NZ_JBATGR010000370.1:0-1984 GCF_049665975.1 Eudoraea sp. | reverse complement strand
TTAAATACACAAAATATCGCTGAGGTGTTTTAGGGTAATGATCCGTTCATCGACACTTTTTTGCACTTAATCCATATTTTTGCCAGATACCGAAAAATAAGGGTTTTTCGACGAATTACAACCGGGAAGAGACAGGTATTGGGCGTTTTATATATATAAAACGCCCCAAGTGATGAAAACGATTGTAACTTTAATTTTTGTTCTTTTTATCGGAGTAGCTGCACAAGCTCAGGATTCTAAAGTTGATACCAAAGTAGAAACAATAGAAATGAGTATCGTTACTTCAACTACAAAAGAAAACACTGTTGCTCGTTTGTACAACAACAAGAATAGCCGAGTAAAGAAAGCTTTATCATTTACTACAAAAAGAAACAAAGCTAAATTGGCTTAATATCTACTCCTTGAGAATTCTTAAAAAATACTAATATTAACTGTTTTAGAAATAATCAGGTTTATAAAATTTTATTCGTTGAGTTTAGCCGAATAATCTCCCAGGGCGTTCATAATACCAAAAAATTCATTTGCGCCTTCCTGACTGCTTAAAGAAGTGTTCATCATCAAAAATCTTCCTATGCCGGTTGTTGGATCAAAAAACATTAAAGAGGATACCCCTGGATCACCACCGGTGTGCCCAATGGTTCCATTGCCACTATGCCCCATAAAGATGCCCATATTGTATTCATCATTATAAGGGAATACACTATCGCGCTCCTCAAAATGAGATTCGTTGAGTTGTTCTTTAAAATACTCCTTATAACTGTCCGGATTCAATAGGGTTCCTTTGCCCGTCTTAGCTTTGATTAATTCTGAAAGGTACTTTCCCATATCCTTTGCGGTAGTCCGCATCCCGCCATCGGGATAAGTAATTAATTCATAGAAAGGTAATTCAGTTTCTTTGTCGGAGTACAGTTTAGAATGCATAGACAAATCAATCTGATCATAAGACCAGCCCGATGCATCCATCTTTAATGGATTGAGGATGTATTTAGCAGTAAATTGATCAAAAGGAACGCCCGTGGCCTGTTCCAAAACTAAAGCAGCAAGGGTCGCACCTATATTGGAATAGTCGAATTTTGTTCCAGGTAGTTCTTTTAAGAACCCATTTTTTTTATAATATTTTCCTTTAGCGTCCAAAATCATTGGCAGAAATTTCAATAAAGTAGTTTTAGTGGAAGGTGAATTAAAGGTTTCATTCAGATCCTTCAGCTTGCCGGCAGGAATGTTTTCTTTTAATACATAAGATTTTTTATCGTAATATTTGGTATCGGTAATTGATGAAGTATGTGTTGCCAGATGCCTAATGGTAATTTCTTTTTCAGGAAAATATGGATTGATTACTTTAAATGGGAGATAGCTATTTATGGGATCATCCAATTTTAACTTTCCCAATTCCTGTGCCTTCATAAGTGAAATCCCAATAAAGGTTTTTGAAATAGAGGCTATATTTTGTACCGTACTATCTGTATAAGGCTTTTTAGCTGCAACATCCATATAACCAAATCCTTTTTGATAAAGGGGTCCTGTATCATTCACTAGGGTTACTGCGTAACCATTTATATAACCCAGGCTATATAGCTCATTTAGAGCTTGAGTCAGGGAATCGGTATTAACTAGTGCAGGAAGAGAATGCTGTTGATTTATAGTTTTGGGACCATTTATATATGCTAAAAGCAGGATAACGAAGAGGCTAACTGTCCAGATTGGTTTCATTGATGGGTTTTTAGATAGAAATTGACTAGTGATACGAGCTAAAATAACCATTTATTACACTTATTTAGGTTCTAAAACAGTTTAAAATGATCTCTATTTTTATTATTTCTACTATTTTTTGTCCTTGAATTGTATTCCGATTATCGGTTAAATACACAAAATATCGCTGAGGTGTTTTAGGGTAATGATCCGTTCATCGACACTTTTTTGCACTTAATCCATATTTTTGCCAGATACCGAAAAATAAGGGTTTTTCGACGAATTACAACCGGGA
>NZ_JBATGR010000369.1:0-11117 GCF_049665975.1 Eudoraea sp. | reverse complement strand
TTTGGAGGATTAGCCAAATCGTATTCTAAAAATGGGGGAATAGCCAAAGGAGTAGGAAGGTTTTTTGAGCCGATTATCTTATACATAAGAGATGATATTGCAATTGCTACAATAGGAGAAAAAAAGTATAAGAAATATATGCCTTTTCTACTTACTATTTTCTTCTTTATTTGGTTTTTAAATATGTTTGGACTCACACCCTTTGGGGTTAATGTAACAGGCAATATTGCAATAACAACTGCATTGGCAGTTCTTACTTTTTTGATTACCAATTTAACAGGGACGAGTACTTACTGGAAACACTTGTTTGATCCACTGGGAGATTCTATGCCATGGATTGCCAAAATTCCGTTATATATTATATTAGTTCCTATTGAAGTTCTGGGAATATTTATAAAGCCATTTTCATTATTGATACGTCTATATGCCAACATGCAGGCGGGGCATATTGTTATTATGAGCTTAATTGGACTAATGTTCCTTTTTAAAAATTGGATTGGCAGTTCGTTGTCCTTTGGACTTACATTTGCCATTTCATTAATTGAAATTCTGGTGGCCTTATTACAGGCTTATATTTTTACAATGTTGTCGGCATTGTATTTTGGTTTTGCTTCGGAGGAACATGAGCATGCAGAGGCACATTAATTTGAATGTTTAATTTTTAATTATATATACTATGACAATTCCAAGAATTGTAGGAGCAGGATTAATTGTAATCGGTGTAGGAGTGGGTATCGGAAGAATCGGTGGCCAGGCTATGGAAGCGATTGCACGTCAACCTGAAGCTTACGGAAAAATTCAAACGGCAATGCTTATTGTAGCGGCGCTTATTGAAGGTATTGGTTTCGCTGCACTTTTTGCAACTACAGAAAACTAGAAAAATGACTAACGGCTGTAACGGTTGGTTACCGCCGTTAGTTTAATTAATGGAAAGATTAAACAATTAAGATTTTTTAGGTATGGAAAAGTTATTAGAAGATTTTTCGTTAGGCTTATTTTTTTGGCAGACATTATTGTTTATAGCGTTGGTGCTTTTGTTATGGAAATTTGCATGGAAACCAATCCTTACGGCAATTAATGATCGCGAAGAAGGAATTAAAAACGCCTTGTCAGCTGCAGAAGAAGCCAAAAAAGAAATGCAGAATTTAACTTCCGATAATGAGAAATTATTAAAGGAAGCAAGAGCAGAACGCGAAGCCCTCTTAAAAGAAGCAAGGGAAATAAAAGACAAAATTGTAACTGATGCTAAAGATCTTGCTCAGACAGAGGGGGATAAATTAATAAAACAGGCACAAGCCACTATTGAAAGCGAGAAAAAAGCTGCTGTAGCAGATATAAAAAACCAGGTTGCAGAACTCTCCGTTGAAATTGCCGAGAAAGTAATCAGAGAACAATTGTCAAATAAAGAAAAGCAATTGAAGCTGGTTGATGACATGCTAGGTGACATTAAATTGAATTAAGTTAAAATGAGCGAATCAAGAGCAGCCATACGTTACGCAAAAGCAACTTTAAACCTTGCTATTGAGCAAAATGCTACAGACGCAATTGATGGTGACATGCGTGATATAGTGCAAACCATTTCTGATAGTGACGAGCTAAAAGACATGTTGCAAAGCCCAATTCTTGAAGGCTCATCAAAATATAAGGCCTTAAAGGTGATTTTTAAGAATATCAATAATGTAACTAAGGAACTCTTTGCATTACTTGTTGATAAAAAACGAATAGCCTTATTAAATGAAGTAGCTGCTAAATATATTTCCCTTAACGATAATTTAAAGGGAGAAAACGTGGCCATGGTTACTACCGCAGTGCCTTTAACCCCATCTTTGGAAAAAAAGATTCTTACACAAGTTGAGAAAATCACGAGTAATAAAATTACTCTGGAAAATCAAATTGATGAAAGCATAATAGGAGGGTTTATATTGCGTATTGGAGATCTGCAATACAATTCCAGTATTTCCAATAAATTGAATAATTTAAAAAGAGAGTTTACAAATAGTATTTAAATAGAAATTACGAATGTAAAAGGAGTTAGTTCCTTTTTAACATCTTAGATCTGAAATAAAATGGCAGGAGTAAAAGCCGCAGAAGTATCTGCAATCTTAAAAAAACAATTATCTGGATTTGAAGCCAAGGCTTCATTAGATGAGATAGGTACCGTATTACAAATAGGTGATGGGATAGCCAGGGTATATGGCTTATCTAATGCTGAATATGGTGAATTAGTTGAATTTGAAGGTGGTTTGGAAGGTATTGTTCTGAATCTTGAAGAAGATAATGTTGGAGTTGTACTATTGGCACCCTCGAGAGAAATTAAGGAAGGTGCTATAGTAAAACGTACCCAGCGTATTGCTTCAATTAAGGTTGGAGAAGGTATTGTAGGGCGTGTTGTAGATACTCTGGGTAATCCTATAGATGGTAAAGGAGCCATTTCCGGAGAACTTTATGAAATGCCTTTGGAACGAAAAGCTCCTGGAGTAATTTTCCGTCAACCCGTTTATGAACCATTACAAACAGGGATTAAGGCTGTAGATGCTATGATACCCGTAGGAAGAGGTCAGCGCGAATTGGTTATTGGTGACCGACAAACAGGTAAAACAACGGTTTGTATAGATACTATAATAAATCAAAAGGAGTTTTATGACGCAGGAGAACCTGTCTATTGCATATATGTAGCAATTGGCCAAAAAGCTTCAACTGTTGCGGCTATAGCAAAAATGTTGGAAGATAGAGGCGCTTTAGCTTATACAACTATTGTTGCTGCTAGTGCTTCTGAACCTGCTCCAATGCAGGTTTACGCACCTTTTGCGGGAGCAGCTATTGGCGAATATTTTAGAGATACAGGTCGTCCGGCTTTAATTATTTATGATGATCTATCTAAACAAGCAGTAGCATATCGTGAAGTATCTCTTTTGCTAAGAAGACCACCGGGGCGTGAAGCTTATCCAGGTGATGTTTTCTATTTACATTCAAGGTTATTAGAGCGAGCTGCGAAAGTAATCGATGTTGATTCAATAGCGCAGAACATGAATGATTTGCCAGAGGTTTTAAAGCCTATGGTGAAAGGTGGCGGGTCTTTAACGGCCTTACCAATTATTGAAACCCAGGCAGGGGATGTATCTGCATATATTCCTACTAATGTTATTTCTATAACAGATGGTCAAATATTTCTGGAACAGGATTTGTTTAATCAAGGGGTGCGCCCGGCGATTAATGTTGGGATATCTGTATCGCGGGTTGGGGGTAATGCTCAGATTAAGTCTATGAAAAAAGTTGCAGGGACTTTAAAACTTGATCAGGCACAATTCCGGGAACTGGAAGCATTTTCAAAATTCGGATCTGACCTGGACGCGGCTACTTTGAATGTAATTGAAAAGGGCAGGCGTAATGTGGAAATTTTAAAGCAGGCTCAAGCCGACCCTTTTACTGTTGAAGATCAGGTAGCAATAATATATGCTGGCTCTAAAAATTTATTAAGTAATGTTCCGGTTAACAAAGTGAAGGAGTTTGAAAAAGACTATTTAGAATTCCTAAATGCTAAACACAGAGACGTATTGGATACTTTGAAAGCTGGAAAATTAACGGATGAGGTAATTGATACCTTAACATCTGTATGTAAAGACCTGGCAGGTAAATATGAAGGCTAATCTTTGAATTCACAATTTAAGAAATGGCAAATTTAAAGGAAATAAGAAATAGAATAGTATCGGTATCCTCTACCATGCAGATAACCAGCGCCATGAAAATGGTGTCTGCTGCTAAGCTAAAAAAAGCTCAGGATGCCATTACCGCAATGCGCCCTTATGCCAATAAACTTGTAGAATTGTTGCAAAATTTCAGTGGAAGTATAGATGGTGAAACCGGGAGTAAATATACAGCCAATAGAGATCTGAATAACGTTCTGATTGTAGTAATCACATCCAATAGAGGACTGTGTGGGGCGTTTAACTCCAATATAATCAAACACTGCCTGTCAATGCAGAAAAACCAATACGCGGGTCAGAAAGTTGATTTTATAACTATAGGAAAGAAGGCGCACGACCTTATTGGAAAAAGACATACTGTTGTTTCTGACCATAGCAAAATCTTTGATGAACTTACTTTCAATAATGCTGCGGTAATTGCAGAAGAATTAATGCAATTATATACTGATGAGTCCTATGACAAAATTGAAGTAGTATATAATAAATTCAAAAATGCGGCTACACAAATAGTCACTACAGAGCAATTCTTACCAATTGTCCCTATGGAGCAGGAATCAAACAACTCAGCTGACTATATTTTTGAGCCTGCAAAAGCAATTATAGTAGAACAGCTTATTCCTAAGTCCTTAAAAATGCAGTTATACAAGTCAATAAGAGATTCATTTGCAAGTGAACATGGAGCAAGAATGACCGCAATGCATAAAGCAACTGATAATGCCACTGAATTAAGAGATCAGCTAAAACTGACGTATAATCAGGCTCGCCAGGCCGCTATTACCAATGAAATCCTTGAAATAGTAGGTGGCGCGGAGGCATTGAACAATTAGCTATTTTATAGTTAGGTTGAATTGATTAAACAATAATTATCCCGCCTATAGCGGGATTTTTTATTGGTAGGATTTTCATAGATGCTTAGCTGATTTTTTTGGCACCAAATTTGGTTTTATATCTTTACGAAACCATTAATAAAAATGAATTATGAATAAGACATCAATTATAATACTTACTGTTTTTAGCCTTTACGGATGCTCCTCCCAAAAGAAATTAACAACGGCACCTCCTTTCAGCATAAATAATCCTTCCTATCAACAATATGCTGGTGGCAGGGAAGAAAGTGGCACTGGTTTTATCTTACAATTAGCTGTTGATGTGGAGGCTGGCAACGAAATAAAATTTTTAGAAGTCTTTTTCAGGGGACGTGTTTTAGAAGCAGAGCTTAAAGAGGAAGGAGAAAACCTGCAAATTATCTGCAACTATAAGTACACAAGTGAGGACAAAAAACCAGATATTATAATGCATTCAGATCCTAAAGAAGAAGTGGGAAATCAACCCCCTGGTTCTATAAATAGTAAAAATGCAGATTTCCCATTTGATTTGAACAAAGATGAAGCGGTTGTTAGTTATAAAGTTATCACAGCTGATCCGCAAAATAATAAAGTAACCTATTTCAAAATCACGGGAATAAAGAACAAGCCTTCACGTATATATCAGTGAACACCAAATGACAGACTTTGTTCCATGGGTTTAAATACCTAATTTTAAGCCCAAATCTTTAAGCCTTTGAGTTTATTTAAAAAACTTTTTAAGCAAACATTCATTTATGGTTTGGCTACTGTGTTGCCTCGTATGCTGTCCTTTATTTTGGTCCCTATTTATACCAAAGTTATGCCACCGGGATCATATGGAGAGGTGACATTAATTTTTTCCTGGTTTGCAATCTTTAATGTGATCTTGGCCTATGGCATGGAAACAGCCTTTTTTAGATTCTTCAATGGCGAAGATGATAAGAATAAAGTGGTTACCACCTCATTAATTTCTTTGGGAGTTAGCACCGTATTATTTACGATTCTGGCCCTATTGTTACAAAACCAAATGGTTGAGGCACTAAATATAGAACAGCGCTATATTAAGTATGTCATATTTATTCTGGCCCTGGATGCTCTTGCCATCATCCCTTTTGCCTGGCTTCGGGCAAATGAAAGACCCATGCGTTACGCGATGGTGAAAACGGTTAATGTTGCTGTGAATTTAGGTTTGAATATCTTTTTCCTCCTTTTGCTTCCAGGTCTGGCCAAAGCCAATCCGGAAGGCTTATTGAATGTCATCTATATACCTGATTTTGAAATATCATACATTTTAATTTCAAATTTAATAGCTAGCGGAATTACCTTATTAATGATGGGCGGCCTATATCTCAAAAGAACTTATTCTTTTGACAAACCCCTATTGATTAAAATGTTAAAGTATGGAACGCCCGTAATGATTGCCGGAATTGCTTTTACTATAAATGAGGTTTTTGATAGAATATTACTTGCAGATTTATTACCTCCGGATATTGCCAAGAGTGAAATGGGCAAATATTCTGCTTGTTATAAACTGGCGCTTTTTATGACTCTTTTTGCCACGGCTTTTCGCCTTGGGATAGAACCTTTTTTCTTTAGCCATTCCTCTTCTGAACATCCTCAGCGTGCCTATGCCCAGATAACAAACTATTTTGTTGTCCTGGGAAGCGTAATACTATTAGCGGTAGTGGTATTTGCAGATGTTTTAAAAATCATTTTTATTCAGGACCAGGCATATTGGGAAGCCATGCCAATAGTACCGGTGATAGTATTAGCAAGCTTTTGCCTGGGTATTTATCACAATCTTTCAGTTTGGTATAAGGTTACAGACAGGACACAATTTGGCGCTTATATTTCTATTGTAGGAGCATTAATTACAATTGGGATTAATTATTTATTCATTCCGGACTGGGGGTATTATGCTTCTGCATTTGCTACTTTGGCGGCATATGGAAGTATGATGGTAATCTCTTATCTCTTTGGCAGAAAGTACTATCCTATTCCTTATAATTTTAGAAAAATAAGCTTTTACTTAGGATTATCTATCCTGTTTGCCGCACTTTCATTTTATGTATTTAACAGAAATTTGGTAATAGGTAGTGGCTTGCTTTTAGTATTTTTAATCCTGCTCTACAAAATGGAAAATGAAACCTTGAAAAGAATATTTTTAGGAGGGATAATGGGTAAAAAAAACGGCACATAAAATGAAAGTTAAAATTATTAATAAATCAGATCACGCTATCCCCGAATATGAAACAACGGCTTCGGCCGGGATGGATCTTCGGGCCAATATAACTGAATCAATTACGTTACAACCACTAGAAAGGGCTGTTGTTAAAACAGGGTTGTTTTTGGAAATCCCTGTCGGATATGAAGCGCAGGTAAGACCGCGAAGTGGTTTGGCGGCTAAGAAAGGAATAACGGTTCTTAACGCACCCGGGACAATAGATGCAGATTACAGAGGAGAAATTGGCGTGATTCTTGTGAATTTATCTAAAGAAGAATTTACCATTGTCAATGGGGAACGCATAGCACAATTAGTGATCACGGCACATGAGCGAGCTGAATGGATTGAAACAGAAATTTTGACTGAAACCACCAGGGGAGAAGGTGGGTTCGGAAGTACCGGAATAAAGTAAAATTTTTTTATTGGTGAGGATATATGTAGTGGTATAATATGAACTTTAGGCTTAAATGGGTTATTTATATTTTAGGGATATTTATTTTCTCTCAGCTTGGCTATGCTCAGGAAGAAGAAAGCGCTGAGGTATTTTTGGAGGATTATACAGACGAATTTCAAGAAACATTTTTTGAAGCATTAAAACAAAAAGGGATTGAGAACCATGACAAGGCTATTAATCTTTTTCTTAAATGTAAAAATCTGGATAGCACATACAATGTTGTTGACTTTGAATTGGCTAAATCTTATTTAGCAAATAAGCAATATTTAGAAGCTCAGCAATACGGGCTTGATGCATTAAATTCAGAACCGGAGAATTTTTGGTATTTAAATGTTGTAGTGGAGATTTTACAAAAACAGGGTAATTCCATGGAGATGATTAAAGATCAAATTTCTTATGATAATAGTAAGCTAATAGAAAATCTAGCCCTGATATACTTTCAAAAAAAGAATTATCAGAAGTCTTTAAGTATTTTAAAAGACATGAAAGACTCTTCTTTTAAAAAATCTCTTTCACTTAGGATTAAAGATTCTTTGGATCGCCCTAGGAATGTTGATGTAATAAAGGAAGTTCCTACGTCCCAAAATACGGATCTGAGCCCTCTTTTAAAGTATAAGGAAGAAATAGGAGAATTAATACGAATTAAGAATTATAATTCCTTACTTATTAAAGCAGAAGCGGCTTTGGAGGAATTTCCGTCTCAGCCTTATTTTTATTACGCGAAGGGTTTGGGTCTTAATAGAAGTGGAAAACAGAAGGAAGCGACAAGTGAATTGGAAACTGCTTTGGATTTTCTTATTGACGATATTGAACTTGGTAATAATATTTACAGAGAGTTAGCTAATGCGTATAGATTTTTAGGAAACTCATCAAAGGCAAATATGTATCTTAGTAAAATTAAATCTGGCTCCTGATCGAATGAAAAGTAATATTAATAGATGGGTCATAATTACGGTTCTGGCAATGCTTTCTTTCTCTTGCAAATCAAGCAAGGTAGTTTCAGCAAGCGAGGTTGATAAAAAGCTTACCACCAAGGCAATAATCAAAAATCATTATAAAAATCAATTAGAATTCAAGACCATAAGCGGGAGGATGAAAGTTGAGTACAATGATGGTGGTGCCGTTCAAAGTTTTAATGTTAGCCTCAGAATGGAAAAGGATAATGCAATTTGGATGAGTGCCCCTCTGGGTGTTGTCAAGGCATTAATTACCCCTAAAAGAGTAACCTTCTATAATAAACTTCAAAATGAGTATTTTGATGGAGACTTCACTTATTTGAGCATGTTATTGGGAACTGAATTAGATTTTAACAAAGTACAGAATTTATTACTGGGGGAAGCACTATTTGATTTGCGGACAGAGAAATATATTTCCCTTGCGACGGAAGAATACTATGAGCTTAAACCTAAAAATGTGGGTGATCTGTTCAAAACACTATTCTTAATTGAACCAAAAAATTTTAAAATTGCTACACAGCAGTTATCTCAACCCTGGAATAAGAGACTCTTAGAAATTTATTACAAATCATATCAGGAAAAGAATAACCGAATCTTACCTGAGGAAATTCAGATTACAGCAATTGATATTGACCAAATAACCAATATTGCCATAGAATTCAGGAATATAGAGTTGAATCGAATATTGAATTTTCCCTATAAAATACCAAAAGGATTTGAAGAAATAGTTTTGAAGTAAAATGAGAATTGCAAAGCAATATCCTGCATATATACTATTTGTTATTTTAGCGCTACTGGGTTCAAATGTATTTGGGCAGACTAACGAACAGAAAGCCCTGGAAACAAGGAGAGAACAGCTGCAAAAGGAAATTGAAGATATAAACCGACTGTTATTTGCAGAAAAAAAGCAAAAAGGGACTGTTCTGGATCAAATGGAGGTGTTAGACCAGAAAATTAACGTTAGACAGCAATTGATCCGAGTTACTAATCAGCAAGCTAACCTTCTTAACAGGCAAATAAATGCCAATATTCGAAATATTTCCAAGCTTCGGGAAGATTTGGATGCCTTGAAAGAAGAGTATGCAACAATGATCCAAAAATCATATCAGAATAGATCTCAACAAAGCAGACTAATGTTTCTCTTGTCTTCGGAAAATTTTTTTCAAGCCTTTAAAAGATTACAATATATGAAACAATATACGCAGTTTAGAAAAGAGCAGGGGGAGGATATTGTCAGGAAAACAGAAGAACTTACTCAATTAAATAACGATTTAACAAACCAACGTAAAGACAAGGAGGTTTTGTTGGCCCAGAATTTAAAGGCTAAAGGTGAATTACTGAATGAGATAAAAGCTCAAAAAAATCTATTAAAGTCAATTCGACAAAATGAGAGTAATTATGCCTCAGCTATTAAGAAGAAAAAACAGGAAGCAAGAAAAATTGATCAACAAATAGAACGATTAATCCGAAACGCCATAGCTGCCTCAAATAAGAAAGCGGGAAAAAGTGGAACATCAAATAAGTTTGTCTTAACACCGGAAGCGACGCTGGTAGCAAATAACTTTTCCGCGAATAAAGGAAAACTTATCTGGCCGGTTGAAAAAGGGATTAAACAACAAGGCTTTGGCATATATAAAGATGCTGTGTATCCGGGGATTAAACATCAGAGTAATGGGGTTATAATAGCAACGGATGAAGGCGCTACTGCCCGCGCTGTTTTTGAAGGAGAAGTGATCGCAATTTTGGCTGTTCCAGGAGGAAATAAGGGTGTTCAGATCAAACATGGGAACTTTATAAGCACCTATTACAATCTTTCTGATTTGTATGTAAAAAAGGGCGATAAAGTAAACCTGAAAGAAGAGTTAGGAAAGATATATACCAATCGGTACAATGGCTTGACACAGCTAAAATTTTACCTCTACAAGGATGCTACAAGATTAAATCCGGAAGAGTGGATTTACCGGCTATAATTATAAATAGATTATGGGATCAATAACTGATATCAAGGGGACTTTTACATTACACAATGGGGTTAAAATGCCGTATTTCGGTTTAGGGGTTTATCTTTCTGAAGATGGAAAAGAGGTAATAAACGCCATAAAATGGGCATTGGAGGCCGGATATCGTCATATAGATACGGCATCCATATATAATAATGAAGAAGGGGTAGGAGCCGGAATAAACGAAAGTAATGTGCCCAGGGAAGATATTTTTGTTGTGAGTAAAGTTTGGAATTCAGATCAAGGCTATGATAATACGCTAAAGGCTTTTGACAAGAGCCTTAATAGATTGGAATTGGAATATTTAGATCTCTATTTGGTACATTGGCCGGTTGTGGGAAAGTATAAAGACACCTGGAAAGCCATGGAATATCTTTATAAGCAGAAACGAGTCAGAGCTATTGGAGTAAGTAACTTTATGCAGCATCACCTGGAGGATTTACTGGGTACAGCAAAGATAATTCCCATGGTAAATCAGATGGAATTTCACCCATATTTGGTGCAACAAAGCCTTTTGGACTTTTGTTCAGATAAAAATATTCAATATGAAGCCTGGTCTCCAATGATGCAAGGCAAGATTTTTGGTATAGACACCTTTAAAGAACTTGCAAATAAGTACGATAAGACCATTGCTCAAATAGTCTTGCGCTGGGATTTGCAAAAAGGAGTTATTACTATTCCTAAATCATCTAAGCGGGAAAGAATTTTAGCAAATGCTGATATTTTCGATTTTGAGTTAACCCTGGAAGATATGGCTAATTTGGATAGTCTGGATAGAGCGCAGCGCTATGGTCCGGATCCTGACAATTTCGATTTCTAAATAAAAAATATCAGAGGGAATTTATTCTTCCATGAATAATGCTCGGAGTTCTGTGGCATCATTTGGCTTCATTTTACCCGCCAGGACCAAACTAAGTTGTTTTCTTCTCAGTGC
>NZ_JBATGR010000368.1:0-1766 GCF_049665975.1 Eudoraea sp. | reverse complement strand
GGGTAACACGTCCATAATTATTACCGTTGCACCTTCTTTTGCAAAAAGCTCGGTTATGGCCTTCCCTATTCCACGGGAACCACCGGTAACTATGGCTATTTTGTCTTTTAGTCTCATTTCGTATAGTTCTTTAATTATATCTTTTACTAACTCTCCTTGCGAAATTTGATCCTTTAAAATAAGCAGAGCTTTAATCTAAAGCCAAATATTCAGGAAGATGATAACCTTAAACTTCTATTACCAATTTACCCCTGACCTTTCTGTCCATTATTTCCTGTAACGCCATGGGGGTTTCCTTCAATTCATAAGTTTTATGGATATGGGGTTTTATCCTGCCCTCATCATACCATTTCATCAACGTCCTTGTGTTCTCCATATTCACTTTTGGGTCTCTCATGGCAAAATCGCCCCAAAATACCCCAACAATAGAAGCAGTCTTAAGCAAAGGCAGGTTTAAAGGCATTTTTGGTATAGTACCGGAAGCAAATCCTACTACCAGATATCTCCCCTCCCATGCAATTCCTCTGAATGCCGCCTCAGAATATTCCCCTCCAACAGGATCATATATAACATCTACCCCTTTGTTATCAGTCAATTTTTTTATTTCAGACTTCAAATCTTCTTTAGAATAGTTAATGGTTTGATCAGCTCCATATTCGCGACATAACTCTAATTTTTCTTCGGAGGATGCTGCCGCAATAACCTTAGCCCCCATTAATTTACCAAGCTCCACAGCTGCCAAACCAACACCTCCTGAGGCACCAAGCACAAGTAATGTCTCGCCTTTTGCCAGCTTTGCTCTGTCTTTCAGCGCATGATATGACGTCCCATATGCCACCATAAATGATGCTGCAATTGGGAAATTCATTTTTTCTGATTTCAGGAAACACGTATTGGATGGCACCACTACTTCCTCTGCAAAACCTCCACTAAAGACAAATCCGAATACTTCATCACCGACCGCCAGGTGTTTTACCTCATCGCCAATCTCTTTTACGATCCCGGCAATATCGCTGCCCGGAGTGAAAGGAAGCTCTGGCTTAAACTGGTATAAACCCTGGATAATTAATGTATCAGGAAAATTTATTCCACAGGCTTTTACTTGCACCACCACCTCTTTTGCTTTGGGTTTTAAACCAGGCATTTCTTCTAAAACCAGAGAAGATGGCGGTCCGAATTCTTTACATCGTATGGCCTTCATCTTCTACTACTTTTAGCACCAGTTTGCCTAGTTTTTCACCTGTAAACAACCTTTTATAGGTTTGCGGAAAATTCTCAATTCCCTTATATATATCTTCTTTCCCTTTCAATTTTCCCTCTGCCAGCCACGCACCCATGTCCCTTGCAGCTTCGCCATACCTTTTTGCATAATCAAATACCACCATTCCCTGCATTGTGGCTCGGTTTACCAGGAGTGAAAGGTAATTACTGGGGCCTTTTATGGCCGTTTTGTTGTTGTATTGCGATATGGCTCCACATATCACTATTCGGGCATGCATTCTCAGTTTACTTAGGGCAATATCAAGAATTTCGCCACCTACGTTGTCAAAATAAACATCCAGGCCTTTTGGACATTCTTCCTTCAACCTGGTTACAACATTCTCGTTCTTATAATCAATAGCAGCGTCAAAACCCAACTCCTCTAAAATATATTTACATTTCTCCTTACCCCCGGCAATGCCGACAACCCGGCATCCTTTAATTTTAGCAATTTGACCCACGATGCTCCCCACCGCTCCTGCTGCTCCTGAAACAACCACAATATC
>NZ_JBATGR010000367.1:0-19479 GCF_049665975.1 Eudoraea sp. | reverse complement strand
GTATTCGACTTTAATTCCTCTTCTTCCGATACCAATGGCAGGAAATTCAGGGGTAAATAGTCTACTTCCTTATCCAATTCATTAAATTCCGTAAGGATGTCCTCCAATTCCTCCATAAAGCAGAGATCAAAAATTATTTCATCCTCAAATTCCGGGTCCAAATGATCCTGTATTTCCAATGAATCTTCTTTAAGGTTCGCAGCTGGCAGACTATCGTCCTTTTTTAACTCCTTATTATTCATAACTTCCGATAATTGAGTAGAATTGTCTTCTACATTATTTTCAAAATTTTTCGTGGCAATATTTTTATCAATTCCTTCTGTTGGAACATAGGTTTCTGGCGCTATGGCATTAATTGTACTTATAGCTTTACTTTTTACAAGGAAATTTGACTCTTTATTTACTATAGTTTGAAGAAATTCTAAATCTTCCTCTTTCCCTAATGAAGAAATGGTGTCGAGAATCTGTAATTTAATATCCACCTTAGAGTTTCGAAAGACAGATTTTAAAGTATACAAAGCTTCAAAAACACCGAAATCCTTAATACATTGAATGGCTTCTGATTTAATCTGGTCATTCCTATGCTTCACTAATTCAATCATAGACTTATTAGCGTCATTTTGGTTATAATGCTTAATAAGCCGAAGGGCAAATAAAACCACATCCCTGTTTTTGGAGGTAAGCCAGGCCTTAAATCGCGGAGGTGAAAAGTCCTCAAAATTCCTTAGTACATCGAGTAGTTTTAATTGTTGCCACTCTGAGATTCCATATCTTGTAGTATCTAAAAAATACGCAATGCCTTCATGCTTTAATGTAACCGTTGCTATTTGCGCTTGTTTGCGAACTACCCCTCTTTTATCATTAATAAACTTTTTTATAAATCCATAAGCAACTAATACTCTCATTTGGGCTAATTCAAGTATTCCCTTAGAAACGAGCTCCCAGCGCCAACTCTTTAATTTTTTAAAGGCATCTAGATGTAGTTCAAGGTCCTGGTATAATTTATATAAACGATTACGAGAATCACCAGAAAGATCTTTTTGAAGATCTAATAAGATCTCCGTTAATACTAATCTGCTAAATGGTGATTTCAATAGATCACGAATTTCAATTTTTAATTTTATGTATTCATAATTTTCCTCCTTAGTGGAATCTGTCTCGTAGAAGAGAAAATTGCTGATGATTGGTGCCAGGATCTTTTTTTGATGGGATACTTTCAACCTTTTAGCAGAAAGACGGTTTCTGAATATAAAAACAAATGCAAAGAATAAGATCCCGAGTCCGGAAAACAATATTGTTAAATCCCACAAAAGATCCGTATGGATCTTTGGCGCACTTATCAGCATAATGCTGCGATATGTTTGTGAGACTATTTCCAAAAATTATTTTTTATTTAACTCTCTTCCCACCCTAACCAAAAGTTCCGAAGGACTCACTGGTTTAGATATAAAGTCATTGGCTCCTAATTCAAAAGCACTAAGAACATTTTCTTCGTTTCCTGCAGACGAAATAATGATTATTGGAATCTTTGAATTCAATTGGTTTCTTACATAATCTATAAGTTCAATTCCAGAGAAATAGGGCATCATTATATCACTGACAATAATATCAGGAGTTGCCGTTTTAAGATATTCTTTTACATCCCTGCCATCTTTCGCCAAATGGACATTATAGCCCCCTTTTTGAAGTCTATAATCCAATAAAGATGCTAGCAACTCATCGTCCTCCGCTAATAACAGATTCTTCTTTACCATCCTACTCGTTTCTGTTTTTATTTAATCGTCTTAATTCTTCATCAATCATCTTTTCTGCTTTCGGATATTCCTGAACAAATCTGTTTAGCAGAAATTGCATATGTTTTATATCCTTAGTAGTCTTTGCAGTTGTATTTAATTGTTCAACGATGGAAAATAGCTCCATTGTCTGCATCATTTTTAAACCACATTTTATCTTGTGTGCTGCGAACGCAACCCCCTCTGCATCACCATCCTGGAGTTTCATTTTAACATTACCTATAAATTCAAGGGCATTTCTCTTGTAAAGACCTATCAGCTCCTCTAACATTTCTAACTCGCCCATGCAGTCTTCTAAAACAGAATTAAGGTTAAAGCTCGAATCAGATACCGTCTGATCGACCTGATTATCGTCCGATGAGGCACTAAAATTATAATTAGTTTGGGGTTCATTCCTGTTTTTAACTAATTTTGATAGTAGTTCTTCCGGGCTAAACGGCTTAAGGATGAAATCATTGATTCCATAATTTTCACATTCGTTTTTATCATCAAAGGTGAAGTCTGCCGTGAGTGCTATTATGGGTATCTCCGCCACTTCTTTTTTAGTGCTCTTTCGGATTTTTTCTGTTACTTCAAACCCACTCATTATGGGCATTCTGAGATCCATGAGTACAATATCAATTGCATTTGTTTCAAGAAGATTCAAACCGTAGACTGGATTTTCCGTAATATAGGTTTTGCAACCCCATGAGTTTAGTCGACGCTCTATAAGCCGCTGATTTAACTCATTGTCTTCAAATACCAGGATCCTCATTCCTTTTACGTCTTCCGAAGAGATTTCAGTTGGTTTAGATTTAGATATGGCAGTAATTGAACCAGTTGTATAGGGCAGCTTGAATTTAAATGTTGTACCAACGCCAAGCCTACTTTCAACTTTTATATCCCCGTTAAGTTTATCAACGATCTGCTTCACAATGTTCAATCCAAGCCCGGCGCCACCATATTTGAAAAATGTTTGCTGATTAGCTTGTTTAAATGAACCGAAAATATGTTCTAAATCCTCTTTGGAGATTCCAATTCCGGTATCGGTAACAATGAAGTCTAATACAACCTTTTCTTTTCCCTGTCTGAGTAGTTTAATTTTAAGCATTATCTCGCCCTCTTCTACAAATTTTATAGAATTCCCAAGCAGGTTTAGTAATATTTGTGATAGTTTAGAAGGATCCCCAATAAGGTTCTCAGGGATGTTCCTGTCAATGTCAACTTCGAGTTTTACATCTTTACCCAACATAAGCGTATTACAGAGATAAACAACATCCTGTATTATGCTGAAAAAATTAAAATCAAGCATCTCGAAATTTTCCAATCCAGCTGAAAGTTTGGAATATTCCAAAAGTTCGTTGATAATATCCATAAGGGAATTGGAAGCCGTTTGAATTGCGTTTACCTGATGCAGTTGGTCTTCTGAAAGTTCTCCTTCCTTTAAAAGGTCTGCAAATCCAATTATACCGCTGAGTGGGGTTCGTATCTCATGGCTAACTGTTGAAATAAGCATTTCCTGTGCCTTTTGCAACTGTTCTTTTTCTTTTATCGATTCTGATTTGGAATCCTGATTAAGTGGTATATCTTCTCCCCAAATCCTTTTTTCAAGATGGGTTTTAAAGGCTTCAAAAGATATTTTAAGACGGGTGGCTTCATCTGCAGATAATTCCTCAAATGAAAAATTATTGAGAGTCGTCTCCAGTTCCGACAATTGAGAAAGTAGGTTTTTTGGTTTCAAGGGGGTACTTTTTAGTTAATTTGATGATCGTAGATTCAAAAGTATAATTGTACGCAGGGACTTCTCAAACTCGAGTTTTATAAGCTTTATCATGTCTAAAAATCCTCATTTCCATACCCTTGAGCAATTAAATGTTACCTAGCATGCGTATTATGTTGTCAAATTGCTTTATTTGTAGGTATAAAACTTATCATATGCGACATATTACCGGCTTTTTCAGTCTTTTATCGTTGATTGGGTGCAAGGAATCCAAAACATCACAAAATTCAGACCTTGAGGCAACTGCCAGGCAGATTCATGAAAATGTAATTACGATTGATACACATGATGATATTAATGTGAAAAATTTTACGGATAGTATAAATTACACTCAGGATCTGAAGACCCAGGTTAATTTACCGAAAATGAAGGCTGGTGGGTTAAATGTGGCATGGTTTATTGTCTATACTGGTCAGGATTCCTTAAACCCTGAGGGCTATGCTAAAGCAGAGGCAAATGCCATGGCTAAATTTAAAGCTATTCATCGTTTGTGTGATACGCTGGGTTCCGCCGAAATTGATCTTGCAAGAAGTTCCAAAGAGGTTAGGACAATTCATGAAACTGGTAAGAAAATAGCCATGATTGGTGTGGAAAATGCATATCCCATTGGTGAGGATCTATCCAAATTTGAAGAATATCAAAAATTGGGAGCAAGGTATATCTCCCTTGCCCATAATGGGCATAGTCAATTTTGTGATTCTAATACAGGGGAAAAAGACAATATATGGCTATATAATGGTTTAAGTGATCTAGGTGAAAAATCTGTATATGAGATGAATAGACTGGGTATTATGATTGATATATCACATATTTCTAAGGAATCGATGATTCAGATTGTTTCCTTAACAAAAGCTCCAATAATAGCTTCCCATTCTTCTGCTCGCGCGTTATGTGATCACAGTAGAAATTTGGATGATGAGCAATTAAAACTACTGAAAGAAAATGGAGGAGTTGTACAAACGGTAGCCTTTAGCGCGTATTTAAATACTGCGAAACACGACACCAGATCAGATTATATGAAAAAATTATATAAGAAAGTGGCCGATTCTATGGGCATAGAATGGTTTGAAAGGTCTGAAATTAAAACGTTAACAGAAAAACAACAGAATGACTATTTAAAAAACTATCCCAAAGTAACGGGAAGGGCGAGAACTTTGGTTGCCAAAATGAGTGATGCCCCTCCTGAAGTGGATATTTCCGACTTTGTGGACCATATTGACTATATGGTTAAGCTGATAGGGATAGACCATGTAGGAATAAGCTCTGACTTTGATGGTGGCGGTGGTATTAAAGGATGGGCGGATGCTTCTGAAACCTTTAATGTAACTTTAGAATTGGTAAAACGAGGATATTCTGAACCCGAAATTGAAAAATTATGGGGAGGCAATTTACTAAGAGTACTGGATGAGGTACAGGAATATGCACTTTCTCAGTAAAAGTAAACCCGGCATAAACGGTAGCGAATAGTTGGAACTTAATTTGTGATTTAGACCAAAAAGGTAGTTAGGTGTCTTTATCTGTCAGTTAAAGGCAAAAGTGTTAACAAAAAATTGGGGAAGAATTGTAAATAATGTTAAGCTAACAATAAACTTTTCTTAATTACTTTTTTGTGAGGGATGAAATTGAATAGATTTAATAATCCTAAACAAAATTCATCATGCAAACAATCAGCAAATACCTAGTTGCCCTTCTTCTTTCTTTTTTCTCCAACTACGTTAATGAACCTCCAACTGAATCTGATAAGCAAGCAGGAATTCAGGAAGTACATATTAAACTTAAGAAATATTCTGATTGCAATAAGATGAAAAAGAGTTTTTCTGAATTCGAAAACTATAGTTAATTCATCATGGATCCTTCAGGAATAGCTTATCACAATTCAGATCCGGATTTCACGATTTTAAGTATCCCGCAGTGGCGGGCTGACATATATAAATTCTTGGCTGTTACATTTTGGGGAAGTTTGCCAGGAAATTTCCAAAGAAGAATTTCTGCATTTTATTCCAGGGTTTATGACAAACCTTTTACTAAATATATTATTGCTCCTTATATAAGATACTATTATAAGGATCCCGGTTACAAGGACAAATTTCTTCCTCCGGAAGGGAAGAAGGATTTTGGAAGTTTTCAGGATTTTTTTATTCGCAGGTTTAAGAAGCTACCCATAAATAAAAGTCCGTGGGTCTGGCCCTGTGAAGGCTTGCTTTGTGATGAAGGAAAAGTTTATGAATTTGGAGCATTAAAAGTTAAAAGTGATATACGCACTATAGAGACAATTTTTGGAGTTTTTAAGGGAGATATCTCACCCACTTATAGTTTTACAAATGTATTTTTACATAATAAAAATTACCACAGGATACATGCTCCTGTAAGTGGCACTATCACCAGAATCCAGCATATACCAGGAGATCTCATAGTATTACGGCCTTGGATATACAAACAAAATCCTTCCTTGCCGGCATTCAGGAACGAACGTTACAATATTGATATTACTGATAATAAAGGCAGGGTTTGGTATTTATCTATTGTTGGGGGACCTGCAGTGGGAACTATAAAACTTCCTAAGTCTATAACTTTGGAAAATAGTGTTGAAAAACTTGATGAATTGGCCTTGTTTTATTTAGGATCTACCTGCTGTATGGCAGCTCCTGAACACCCAAAATATCACTGCAAAAATGCCTTTGTAGAAGTTGGTGCTTCGTATTGATTAATTGTTATAAACATTAAGGGTTTTGGGGACATTGAGGTTAATCCCGAATTTTTCATTGATCTTCCTGATAAAGAAAGCAGACAATAAAGGAGATTCCAATTCCATATTCTGATGAATAAAGAAGTGGATGTTATTAAGTCCCAAGGTATGCCATTCCCAAAGTCGTTCTACCCATTCCTCAAGACGGTTATAGTCACTTTTATGATTTGCTCCAACAAAACGAACAAATGCCTCGTTATTGGTTAGTCTCATGTGCAAAATATCCCTTCTTCCAGCTGTATCGACCAGAACATTGGCAATATTCTTTTCTTCTAATAAATTATAGAGTTCTCCGGCCACATAGACATCATTAAACCAATCTGTATGCCGGAACTCCAAAGCGAGCGGAAATTCTTTAGGCCAGAATTCTGTCAAGCGCACTACCCTATCCCAGTTTTTTGGTCCGAAGTTGGGATGCATTTGTAAAAATATAGTTCCCAATTTATCTTTGAAGCCGGCCGTAGCCGAAAGAAAGTTGTCTAAAGCAGGGTATGCCATGTCGTTTAAGCGTCTGAGGTGGCTTACATTTTGAACAACCTTAGGGAAAAACTTAAAGTTATCCGGTACCTTATCATACCAGGAAACATATTGTTCATTGGGAAATATGCGGTAAAAGGTGGCATTGAGTTCTATGCTGTTAAATTGACTGCTGTAATATGGCAATTCTTCCTTTGTGCCACGGGGGTAAAAATTTTTTAGTTCCTGCCGATTCCATTTAGCACAACCTACATATATTTTCAAAGGGTAATTTTTAATACCAGAAGCTAATGCACCTACCAGATGAGGATGGTCTTGAGGAAGGGATAAATCTATAAGATCCGGGCGATTTACTTTACCAAATTTCATGCTGCATCTTATTACTTTTAAACGGCGATGAAATTACATATAATTCATAATACATGCATAAACGAACTTATGTAAATAAACTATCGCAATATTAACATTGAAATTTTACATGTTCATAAACCAGTTAACAACTAATTGTCCTCTTGGTGTAGCTTAGATGCCCTATTTTCTAATTTTATAGAAACTTCTTCAGATGAACCAAAGATCTGCTAACCTCCTGAGCTTAAGGCCGGAGATTCCAAACACCAAAATAACCCCTTACATGAGTAAAGACGAACAATTCCAGAACGGAACGTTACGCCCTATACTCAAATTTCAAAACCCATTATTGATCGAAGTATTTAAGAACTATATTATTAAACATAAGAATGCGTTTTATGAATTGAGCATTCAAAAGCGTTTGGATTATATAGAAAATGCCATACAAAAGGACATCAAATTCCGAAATGCACTTAAGGGAATGGTTATTGGGCAGTTTACAGTTGAAGAATATATGACCTATATTCAAAACTCATCGGCTCTCAACAAACGGATGATGAATATGGTAGTTGAACGTCTCAAGGACCAGGTACAGGCTTTCGAACCTTCAATATTAGTTTAGAAGCGATTCTCCGTTTAGGTTGGTTGTCAGGATTTCACTCATCAGATTAAAATAGGGTCTGATTGCTTTAAAGGAATTATTAACTTCTTCAATAAAACCCTTGTTCAATACCTCTTTATCAGTAAAATTTCGCACAAAAATAAAGGCTTTCTTCCTTATCAAATCAATATTAGGGTCTTCCTTATTAAATCCTTTGGGCGCTGTCTTTACTTCGTCACCTACCAGTTCACCCCAGGTATTTTTAAAGGAAGGCTTATTAATTAATTCTCTAAAAGCGGTTGCATCAAGCTCCAACTCTTTGCGGATGCGTAATAGATCTTCTTTGTTGGGTTCCCAAAAACCGGCAGCCATAAATGATTCTCCGGGTCGAATCTGCAAATAATAACCACCCCTAAGCTTTGTGCCAGCTCTTGAAAAAGAACCTGCAAAATGAGATTTATATGGAGTTTTATCTTTGGAAAATCTTACATCCCTGTAAATTCGAAACATTTTTAGTTTTTCAATTTCATCATGCTCTTTCATCTTTTCCGCCAAACTGTTATAAAATCCTTTTACACCAATTTCCAAAGATTTGAATTCAGACTTATGTTGTTCAAACCATTCGCGATTATTGTTTCTTTTTAACTCGCTCAAAAAACGTAGTACATCTTTGGCAATTACTGTATTTTCCATTCGACTAAGCGGTATAAAATTTAAGCTAAAGTTAACCATTTTGGGCTAAATGCTTTTTAATTATTGGTTAATTTTGACACTCAACTTTATACAATGGACAAGTCAATAATCGTAAAGAAAATTATCGAAAACAAAAAGCAACCTAATCTCAGATATCGGCTTAAACGGAATGTGGAAGATTTTACAGACCTTCTTTTCCTTACTTTATTTGATATTGAAACTCCCGTTGAGACAAATATTGAAACTCTTGAAATTCAATTTGATGAATTGATAAATCTTGCTTGCTGGGATGTTGAGAAACCTTGTGCCAAAATATGGGAAAATTATTTGGAAACACTGCCTATGGTCCTGGAAAAACTAAATTTAGACGCAGAGGCCATAGCCAGCTGCGACCCGGCTTCCTTATCTATTGAAGAGGTTTATATGGCTTATCCCGGCTTTTACGCAATAGCTATCTATAGACTGGCTCATGAACTATATAACAAGGGCTTTCCGCTAGTTCCCAGATTAATGACAGAATATGCACACAGACAAACTGGAGTAGACATAAATCCTGGTGCTCATATAGGAGAATCCTTTTTTATTGATCATGCCACTGGTGTGGTCATTGGAGAAACTGCAATAATTAAAAATAATGTAAAGATCTACCAGGGTGTAACATTAGGAGCTTTATATGTGGCTAAAAATTTGCAGAAGACAAAGCGCCATCCTACAATAGAGGATAATGTTACGATATATGCAAATGCCACTATTTTAGGCGGTAATACTATAATTGGAGAAAATTCGATAATTGGCGGAAACGCCTGGGTAACTTCATCTGTGGCTCCCAATTCTACAGTATTTCATAGCGCTGAAATAAAAATAAAAAGCTCGACTAATGTCTCATAGTCTTATAGATCTTATAGGGAACACCCCTCTTGTAGCCTCAAGGTCTTTAAATGTCAAGCCCGGTGTTACCCTTCTCTTTAAAATGGAAGGTCATAACCCCGGAGGTAGCGTAAAAGACAGGGCCGCTTATAATATGATTAAAAGCGGATTGAAGCGCGGTGATATTACCAGCGACAGCAAATTAATTGAAGCAACCAGCGGAAATACAGGTATTGCCCTTGCAATGATTGCTGGTATATATAAGCTAAATATTGAATTGGCAATGCCCGAAAACTCAACCAAGGAAAGAGTACAAACCATGCGTGCATATGGAGCAAAGGTTACATTAACCAATGCCGAATTGGGGATAGAAGGCGCCCGGGATTATGCAGAGGCAAAGGTAAAAGAAGATGGTTATAAAATGCTCAACCAATTTGCGAACGACGATAACTGGAAAGCACATTATAAGACAACTGGCCCGGAAATATGGAGAGATACAGCAGGGAAAGTCACCCATTTCGTATCCTCAATGGGGACCACGGGAACTATTATGGGTACCTCGACCTATTTGAAAGAACAAAACAAAAATGTATCTATTGTAGGTGTTCAGCCACAAGATGAATCTAAAATTCCAGGAATTAGAAAATGGCCCAAAGAATACCTTCCAAAGATCTTCGACCCTTCAAAAATTGATCAGATAATGGAAGTCAGCGAAGATGAAGCAAGAATTATGGCTAAACGCCTGGCTAAGGAAGAAGGTATTTTTGCGGGTATGAGTAGTGGTGGAGCCACTGCTGCCGCATTAAAACTTGCTGAGAACCTTAAAAGCGGGCTTATTGTTTCTATTATTTGCGACCGGGGTGACCGCTATTTATCTTCAGATTTATTTGACTGAAAAGCGAATAAAATTTCATGAATCCCATCTCGATAAACCTGAAATTCCTTTAAATTATTATGTTGCCCGCCCTTTATTGAAAAGAAGGTGTTTTTATCGACTGCGACAGAATTAAAAAGACGTAAGCCCGAATTATAGGGTACTATTCTATCTTCTGTGCCATGAAAAAATGCTATTGGACAGCTAACCTCTGAGATGTACTCATAAGTTTTTAATGGGTATTTTAAAAACCATTGAACAGGTAAGTACGGGAAACGGTTTTTTCCTAAATCCAAAAGACTGTAATAAGGTGTTTCCAGGATAAGGCGAAATGGGGTGTTTTGCGATGCTACCCAAGTCGCTATCCCAGTACCCAATGAACGACCGTACAATGTTATTCCCGACTCATCATAGTGTTTTAAGGCGTATTCATAAAATAGCTGTCCATCGTTAAAAAGTGATTCTTCACTAAGCTTACCAGTACTTTTTCCATAGGTCCTGTAGTCCATAATAATTACATCATAGTTTTTTTCAACAAAAAATAGTGCAATATTTCCCCAACGGGTAAGATCGCCGGCATTACCGTGGTAATAAACTATGACTCCTTCGGGTTGCTCCTGTTTAAAATGAATACCATTTAATACGGCACCGTCTGCAGCTGTTAAATATATTTCCTCAAATGGCTGGGTGAAGGAATAAGTATAGTCTGAAGGTAATTTTGAAGGTAAAAAAATTAATTTTTCCTGAAGTAAATAGAGCATAGCGGATATAAGTAAATAAGAGGATAAAAGAAATAGAACAGCTTTTTTTAGTTTAACCATTTAAACTTTTAAATTGTGTTTTACATGAATACTGGAACCTTTGAGATCAACTTTTATTGGTCTTTTCGTGATGATTTCACTTAGCATTTTGTGATAAGATTCAAATGTGTTCAAATTTTTATGCCCCCCTCCAATCACTGTATATAAGGTTGTTGAAGTTGGTTTTATCTTGGATAACTTAACACTGGTTTTGTAAGGAATCAACTTGTCATCTGTGCCATGAATAATATGAATGGGGCAATTTACGTATTGCAGCCATTTATAGGTTGGCATAGGAAATTTAAGCAAAATCGAAAGAGGCATAAAAGGAATGTATTTTTTGGCCACCTTACTAAGACTGTAATAGGGGGCATCCAGAATCAACATTCTCGGATTGTTCATAGATGCTAGTTTGGCAGCAAAACCAGAACCTAAAGAGCGACCATAAAGAATGATATACTTTTCATCTACGTTTTCCTTTATTTTATTGTATATCACTTGCATATCGCGCTTAACAGCCTTCTGTGTGCGCCTACCAGTACTTTTACCAAACCCCCTGTAATCTACCATTAAAACATCATAGCCATGCCTTGTAAAATCGACCGCAAACTTCCCCCAGCCTTTTATACTTTTGGAATTTCCCTTTAGGTAGAATACAATACCCTTAGGCTGCCGTGTTTTAAACCTGAGTCCATTTATTATTGCCCCATCTCTTGTTTCAACATTATATTCCTCTATTTCCTGATGCTCGTATTGAAAAAGAAAATCCGCAGGTAATTTTTCCGGTTTAAACATAAGGTAATCCTGCAGAAAATATAGGAGTATGTTAATTAACACATATATCAGAAGAAGCAAAACAACAATATATACCCAATTTGGCATAGAATTACATTTGTTTCAATTTACGAAAAATCTGGTTACAGGAATTATTCAAATTCAAGCTGGTGTAATACAAGACCAGAACCAGGCGCCACATAAGAAATCTTTATGTCTGTGCCGGCAAGTAAAGATGATTTAATATCATGAATGGTAAGTAGACCTTTACCCAATTGGACTAAGGCACCCATAATCATCCGAACCTGGTAGCGCATAAATCCTTTTCCACAAATTCTTAGCATATAACTTCGCTTTGGAAAAAAGCTGGCATTAATTTCTGTATTCTCTAAAATTTCACAGGAAGTTATTGTTCTTATTACTTGTTTATTCTTACCTGGTTTTGCAGTATAAGCCTTAAAATTGTGTGTGCCTGTATAAAGTGCTGCAGCCTTTATCATAAGGTCTATATCCAGATCCTCTAAAATGTTTGCCATGTAAGGAGCACAAAATGGATGGTTCTTTTCGCCATAAGAAAAAAAATAGCGATATTCCTTAGATTTACTATCTTTAATTATATTAAAGTTTTTATCGAAATTATCTACCTTAAGAACTTTAATATCAGATGGTAAGTTTTCATTAAATAATTTTATAAAATCTGACATATCCGAAATTGATGTATCTTCTAGTATCAGTTGAAAAGCCGCATTTAATGCTGAAACTTTTGCATCAGTTCTCCCTGCTCCCAGAATTTTAAATTTCTGCTGGGGAAGAATAAATTTAAGTGTTTTAAAAAGCATTCCTTCAATAGTTTTTTGTCCTGGCTGCTTTTGCCACCCACTATATCTGAATCCTAAAAACTGTACTCTAATCAAGTAATAATACCGTTTTTTCATGGGAGTTAAGATAAATAAATCTAATGTTTCTAGATTGTAATTTCTAAAACTTTGTTTTATTTCTTCAATACAGTGTCTCCTTAGTTTTACCATTTAGGATCTCGCCCAGGTCGAAACATTAAATAATATTTCAATTATGATTTACATTTTTTTGTATTTTGTATAGCATAAAACAACCTAAATCAAAACAAAATGAGTGAAAAAACTAACGCAAAACCAGCTGTCTGGTTTTGGATTGTGAGCGTTCTCGCACTATTATGGAACTTAATGGGAGTTATGGCTTATCTCGGTCAGGCTTATATGACTGATGAAATGAAAGCCGAATACCCCTCAGATCAATTAGCGCTAATAGAGAGTACTCCTGCATGGGCTACGGCTGCATTTGCTATAGCTGTATGGGGAGGACTTCTGGGATGTATTGCCCTTTTGGCAAGAAAAAAATGGGCAAAACCTGTGCTAATATTATCCCTTCTTGGCATACTTGTACAATTTGCATATTCATTTTTTATGACTAATGCTGCAGAAATTTATGGTCAGGTGCAAGGGGTAATTACTCCTTTACTCGTTATTATTATTGGCATTGCCCTGGTACAATTTGCCCGCATTGCAGAGAAACGAAATTGGATTTCTTAGAAAGAAACTAATCTCTACAAAAAGGCGCATATTTAAATTATGTGCCTTTTTATTATTTTGTCATTGTTACAAATATTTGAATTGTATACGTCACTACAGTTCTCCATTAATGCTTTAGTATTTTAAGTAATTATTTATAATGGGATGTAAGATAATAAGCAATAGAAATTCTAATAAATACCATAATCAAAGGACATACCATGGCTAATACCAATAAAAGAATGGACATTGTTGATGCTTTAAGAGGCTTCTCCCTTGCCGGAATAGTCATTGTTCATGTTGTAGAAAACTATATAGGTGCACCCTTTCCTGAAGGCGTTATGGAGGCAACACACCTGGGAATTGCCGATAACATTGTGGATGGTTTTATTTTTCTCTTTTTACGCGGTAAATTTTTTGCCTTGTTTTCGTTTTTATTCGGGCTTAGTTTTTTTATTCAAATGGCAAATGTCAAAAATAAAGAATCTAGCTTTGCTGGTCGGTTCCTCTGGCGTTTAATAATTCTTTTGGTAATAGGATATCTGCATAGTTTGTTCTACAGAGGAGATATTTTAACTATTTACGCTTTCCTTGGAATCTTTCTGATTCCTTTCTATAAGATAAACAATAAGTGGGTTCTTGGAATTACCACCCTCCTTTTTATTGGATTTGGGAGATATTTGGTTTTTGGGTTTTACGGTAATGATAACTTATTTACCCCAGGTCCTTTTGATCTTAATAGCCCGTTAATTGTGGACTACTTTAATACAATTAAAAATGGTACCCTATGGCAGGTATTTGAAACAAACGCAATAGATGGTCATCTGATGAAAATGGATTTTCAGTTAGGTATATTTTCAAGAGGGTATTTAACTTTTGGATTCTTCCTGTTAGGTTTATACGTAGGGCGTCTTCAGTTATTTAGAAATTTCATGGATCAAAAGAAACTTGTAAAGAATGTATTATGGGGCTCCGTGGTTCTATTTGTTGTTTCCATTGGGTTAATTATAGGAATTTTTTCTCAGCTTGGCCCGGAAGCTAAGTTTGATAATTGGATTGCCATGTTTGGACTTACGGCTCTCGATTTGAACAATATTGGAATGACTTTTATCATTATGGCAAGTTTTATTATTCTTTATAGAAAGAAGAAAACCGGAAAATGGCTGGCAAAATTTGCGCCTTATGGCCGCATGGCGCTAACCAATTATGTGTTCCAAAGTATATTTGGCACTTTTATCTTTTTTGGCTGGGGCCTTGGATACCTGGGTGAATTGAGGAATATCTATACTCTTTTGTTCTCTATTGTTATTATTATAGTTCAAATGGGTCTCAGCAAATGGTGGCTAGGTAAATTTTACTATGGTCCACTTGAATGGGCGTGGCGAAGCTTAACTTATTTTAGGCTCTTCCCTCTTCGTCGCAATCGCATGAATTAGATTAGAAAATGTTGCACTAAAAAGTGAAACGCTAGTGTTTTCGCAACAACTTTTTGAGGTTACTCAACATTGTTTGCTGTTCATCGAATTTTTTCAAATAAAGAATATAGGCTTGCGTTAAAAATTGCAACGAGGTTCCCCAAAGCCTTGCAACCTACTTATATGAAGGCAATTTTAAGATTTTTTTCCTGGAGAAAATGCATGGTATTATCCATTGCAGTTATCTCAATTCTTATAGTTCTCAACTTTTATGGTTTGTATACCAATAAGTTTTATTTTTTCAAATTTGATAACTATATATTTCCATTATTCACAGTTGTTCATTTTATCTTTCTATATGTCCTGTGGTTCAAAATAAAGGAGCAGGAATATACAGATCCACAAATGCGCAATTTGGAATATGCCATGTATGGAATTTTTCTTATTTACATGTTTAAAATTATGGATACCATATATATCTTACTTAGCTATACTGAGTACCAGGATCATATTATGCCAAATACATTTATACCCGTTGGCATAATTATCTTCTTTTTGCAGTTCTTTTTACTTTTCCTAACCATATTGACATTCAAACACAGAACTTTAATGGTGGGCCCATATAACTTTGATAACATTAATGAGAATATTGATTCGTGGCAATAACAATTTTCTATTATGTTGTGGCAATGCAAAAGACCTTAGATGAATTTCTAAGGTCTTTTCATTTAAAGCAATGAAACCTTGTAAGGAAAATGTGATTGTTTCGGCTAATATGATAATAATGCATCTGTATAATATCACTATTATCCTATATTGAGTCGCCTTATAAAAGGTAGCTCATTTAGTTTTAACCTTAGAGTATACCGAAAGAGCTAAGAATTGCTATGAAGACAAAAGCCCTTATTTTAAAGGGCTTTTGTTGTTTAAAATTCGTTTATAATTTACTTATAAAACTCCCATAAAGGTCTTTAAATTGATACCCTTTTTGAAATCTGCGCTTACTTAACTTTTTATTAGCGACAAGTCCCCACAATAGAAATTCCTTAAGAAAAAATATATCCTCTTTGGGAATATCTGGCTGATGCCTCTTTATAAGTGTATTTAGTTCAGGAATACTATTGAGTACAGCTTCATATTCATCATCGGTTAAATTATCCATCAAGTCGAATCCCTCGCTTTCAAAGAACCAATTGATTAAGTTATCATATGGACTTTCAGCTTCTTTATGTTCCAATTTCTCAATTTTTGGAAAATAATTGGGGAACAATGTCTTAATGGCATCTTCAAAAAGAATTAGCGCAACTGTATCTGCCCCCTCCTGCTCTCCCTCATATACTAATTCTATTTTGCCAGTAATAGCCGGAATGACACCCATAAAATCACTAAGTCTTACACGGGTTTTATCTTCATCGGAGATCAATGCTCTGCGCTCTGCAGTGCTTAACAGGTTTTCAAAGGCCGTAATACTTGTTCGGGCACTTACCCCACTTTTTGAATCGACATATTCGCTATTACGGGCTTCAAAACTTATCTGTTCAAGTAAATCTTTCGCCAAGTCCGGCACATATATAGATTGTACCTGTCTCTCATCTAATTGCGCCTCCTGCTCGGTTATTCTTCTGGCAATTTCAATTTCTTCCGGGTAATGCGTAAGAATTTGAGATCCAATCCTATCCTTTAAAGGGGTAACTATACTACCCCTGTTCGTGTAATCTTCGGGATTAGCAGTAAAAACAAACTGAATATCCAGGGGTAATCTAAGTTTAAAGCCCCTTATCTGTATATCCCCTTCCTGTAAAATATTAAATAAAGATACCTGAATCCTAGACTGGAGATCCGGTAGCTCATTGATAACAAAAATGCAGCGGTTAGAACGCGGAATCATTCCAAAATGAATAACCCTGTCATCTGCATAAGATAATTTCATGTTTGCAGCTTTAATCGGATCCACATCGCCAATTAAATCTGCTACAGTCACGTCTGGTGTGGCAAGTTTTTCATAAAAACGATCTTCTCTGTGCAACCACGAAATAGGCGTTTTATCACCTTTTTCCTTGATAAGTTCTCTACTGAACCTGGATAAAGGCTTAAGAGGATCATCATTAATCTCAGACCCCGCAACAACCGGTATCCATTCATCCAGCAAGTTAACCATTAGCCTTGCCAAACGTGTTTTAGCCTGACCTCTTAGTCCTAATAAATTAATATTGTGGCGCGATAAAATGGCACGCTCTAACTCGGGAATTACCGATTCTTCATAACCCCAAATACCGTGGAAAGTCTCTTCCCCCTTACTAATTTTATCACGTAGATTCCATCTTAGTTCATCCTTTATACTCCTGCTCTGATAGCCTGCGGCTTTGAGTTCTCCTAAGGTAGATATTCTTTTAAAATCTAATTTCATAATTACATATATATTTAAAATACAACCTTTTATGTGGTTAATATAACGCTTTACTTTAATCTTTTTTTTCTATTTTGCTCGTAATCTTCAAAAATCATTTCTCCCAAACCTTCCAGACCCGTAAAAAATGCTTTTCCATTATTAGCTTCGGTAAAGTGCCTTATAAATTGTCTCAAATAAGGATCTTGTGCTATCATGAAAGTAGTTATGGGAATATGTAATTTTCTTGCCTGCCTTGCTGTATTGTAACATTTCTCAACAATAAAATCGTCGAGGCCAACACTATTTTTATAATAAGTGCCATCCGGCATCCGCAAACAACTGGGTTTACCGTCTGTGATCATGAAGATTTGCTTGTTCGTATTTCTTTTTCTCCTCAACATATCCATAGCTAGCTGTAATCCGGCTACGGTATTGGTATGGTAGGGTCCTACTTTTAAATACGGAAGATCTTTTATGGGGATTGGCCAGGCATCATTTCCAAAAACCAAAATATCAAGAGTATCTTTCGGGTACCTTGTAGTAATAAGCTCGGCCAAGGCCATGGCGACCTTTTTTGCTGGCGTAATGCGGTCTTCTCCATATAAGATCATAGAATGACTAATATCTATCATCAGGACAGTACTCATTTGAGCTTTAAAATGGGTGTCTTCAACTACAAGATCATCTTCCGTAAGGGAAAAACTATCCATACCATGATTAATTTGAGCATTTTTTAAACTTTCAGTCATAGAAATATGCTCCAAAGAATCTCCATAACGATACTCCCTAAAATCACCAGTGTGCTCGTCTCCCGGACCTGATTTTCCAGTCTTATGATTCCCTGCACCACTTCTCTTAAGTTTACCAAAAATCTGATCTAAAGCCCGCTTACGAATAATCCGCTCCATTTTGGCAGTAATAGCCAGACCAGGTTTACCTGGTTCACCTTCACCTTCACCCTCACCATTGCCCTCTTCCAATTCTTCCCTTAAGAATCCTTTTGCCTTCAGGTCCTCGATAAAATCATCAATGGTATAATTCTCATCTGTGAGTTCATACTCCTTATCCAATTCTCTTAGCCAATCCAAGGCCTCGTCCACATCACCTGAGGTATGTGTAATAAGTTCCTGAAAAATCTCAAAAAGTTTTTCAAAAGGGGTAAGCTGTGGTGCCTCGTAATTTAAAAAACGAAAGCCTTTTCCTGTTTTCATAGCCATGGTTAAAAATACTACATTTCATAAAATGCAGTATTATATTTAAGAAAACTTAAGGGTTTAGGACTATTTTGTTGAATGCCTGCTCTGGAGAAGGTCAGCTACATCACAAAGTTTAAAACCTTTAGCCTGTAATAAAATAAGGTAATGAAAAAGTAGGTCGGCACTTTCTTCAAGAAAAAGTTTGTCATTATTATCCATTGCTTCTATGACAGTTTCTACAGCTTCTTCGCCAACTTTCTGAGCAATTTTGTTAATACCACTTTTAAACAAGGAACTTACATAACTTTTTTCATTACCAGTATGCTCTTTTCTATCCGATATTATAGCTTCAAGCTGGGTTAGAAAACCAAAATTCTGATCATTCTTTTTATTCCAGCAAGTATCGCTGCCCTTATGACATGTTGGGCCAACAGGGTTTACAGAAATTAATAAGGTATCATTGTCACAATCAATTTCAATAGCCACCAATTTCAGATAATTACCGCTTTCCTCACCTTTTTGCCATATTCTTTTCTTGCTCCTGCTATAGAAGGTAACCTTTCCGGTTTCCTTAGTTTTTTTGAAGGCATCCTCATTCATATAACCAAGCATTAGCACATTTTTGGTAGTATGGTCCTGAATTATCGCTGGTACAAGTCCATCTTTATTTTTGTCAAATGCTATTTCCATAGTTCAATTCTTTTATTGCAAAGTAAAATTTATTATAGTCTAACAGGAATGCCATTATCCCTTAATTTTTTTTTAAGATCTTTTATCTCCATTTCCTTAAAATGAAATACACTGGCAGCCAGGGCAGCATCTGCATTTCCATCATTAAAGGTATCTATAAAATGCTGCATGTTTCCAGCGCCACCTGATGCAATTATGGGGATATTCCGCTCTGTTGAGAGTCTTGCCAGCGTTTTGTTTGCGAATCCTTTTTTTGTGCCATCATGGTCCATCGAGGTAAATAATATTTCACCTGCGCCTCTTTCTTCAACTTCCTTCGCCCATTGAAACAATTCTAAATCTGTAGGTACTTTGCCCCCCATAAGATGTACTTTCCATACCCCATTTATCTTCTTTGCATCTATGGCCACTACTATGCACTGAGACCCGAATTTAGCGACCAGTTCATTGATCAAATCAGGGTTTTTAACCGCCGAGGAATTTATAGAAACTTTATCTGCTCCATTATGC
>NZ_JBATGR010000366.1:0-6463 GCF_049665975.1 Eudoraea sp. | reverse complement strand
AGACAAATCATGGTATTTTGAGGAAAGTAATATCAAGCTTAATGAACCCTCCGCGACAACCTTTTGAAGCATAAGCATTCGTTTGACATCCGGATGGTTTATTATCAAAGTCTGTTCCTTATGCACGTCTTTCTTACCTGTATCTGTTATACGGCGCCCTTGAGGTCTTTCTCTTGCGTAAGACAAAGACGCCTGATAGGCGGCCATGCTAATAGCGGCGGCTCCTCGTCCGACAGCAATCCGGGCGCCGTTCATCATCATGAACATATACTTTAATCCCTGATTGGGTTCCCCAACAAGCCATCCCTTACAATCGTCATTATGCCCAAAGAAAAGATGGGTTGTACAATAGCCTTTCTGACCCATTTTTTGAAAATCGGCAAAAGTAGTCACATCATTCGAAACAAGCTCACCATTGGTTGATTCCCTGTTTTTTGGAACAACAAATAAAGAAATTCCCTTTGTGCCGGCGGGCGCACCTTTAATTCGGGCCAATAACAAGTGAACAACATTTTCAACGCCTTTAAAATCTCCCCCTGATATAAATATTTTCTGCCCTGAAATGTTATAGCCATCTCCGGAAGGTTCAGCTGAAGTCGCAATATCAGATAAAGAACTTCCTGCCTGTGGCTCAGTAAGGCACATGGTTCCAGTCCAATCGCCTGTGAGCATTTTGGGAACGAATTTATCATTAAGCTCTTTACTACCAAATTTTACAATCAACTCTGCTGCCCCAAGGGTCAATCCAATGTAACCCGGTAAATGATTATTAGCTGTTTCCTGGATATAAGCCGAGGCAGTAACCACCATACCGGGTAATTGCATCCCACCGATATCATAGTCAAACAGTCCGGAAACAAGTCCCATTTCCCCACCTTTTTTTATGTAATTTTTTACCTGTGGGTGGACAATTATTTCTCCATCTTCAAAACGGGCAGGCTGCTCATCCATTTCGTGAAAAAAGGGAAACAACTCCCTATCGGCAAAATCCTTAACGGCATTTAAAAAAAGTTCAATGGATTCCAGGTCATAGTTATCATGACGATTTTGTTTTAAAACATTTTGAAGATCATGTACTTCATAAAGTAAAAATTTAAGGGTATCTAAATCTAAATATTGACTTGCCATAGGAAATTGAATTTATATGCTTAACAGAACAATTATCAGATAGGAACATTGCCAGTAGTAATCAGCCTCAATATAATCAATTAGAATGACATTCACGGGTAAATAATGGTGCTAGAAAAGGTTACTTTTTTTTTATAACATACTCCAGGATGCAGGCTATAACCTAATAAGGAACTTTGCCAGCTTCATTTAAAATACCATCCATTTTTAAATGTGTAATTATAGGTTTTTGTGCCATTCTAACCAGGGTTATATGATCAAAAGCAAGAGAATCACCCAACTTCTGGCTTCCCCCGGTGGTACCCAAGATCATATAATCCATATTGTTTCGGATCCTGTGTGAAAAGGAATGCAGGTGACCGTTAAGTACGGTATAATTTCGATTAGATAAAACTGTTTCCAATTGCCCTAAACCTTTATCATCTTCTCTCCTCCAAAGTGGCTTGTGCATTAAAACAAAAGTCCATTTTACGCTGGGATATTGATTGAGGACATTTTTAAAATAGAGCAATTGATCCTCACTCATACCTCCAAGTCGACGTTCTGGCATATTAAAATATTCAGAATCTTCATAGTCGCCCTCAATATCACCATTTATAATTTTAAGGGCTTCAGCACGGGCATGGTAAATCTCTAACATCCGTTTTTCAGTATAGTCCTCTGAATCCATCATTAAAAATAAAACATCTTCGTATACGAAATGATAATAGCGTGGCCCAAATATATTTTTCCAGAATTCCCTCATTCTTGGATTTGTCAGATCATGATTCCCCCCTAAATAAAAAAAAGGCATATTGAGTTTTGACGTTCGCGCATCAAAAGAATCCCACTCTTTGGCCAGTTGTAAAGAGTCTTCTGTACCTCCATCTATTAAATCGCCCACACTAAGCACAAAAGTAGGATCCAATCTATTTATTTGGGATACAGCTGTACTGTAAACTCCTTTGCGTTCACCTCCATTTAAATCTGAGATGATAGCAAAGGTAAAGTCTTCCTCCTCCAACTCAAACGATTCACTGGTCCACGGAGTTGGCCCCATTTTAATATCATGTTGAAATTTGGGTGCAGGTTCTTGATTGGTTTTACAGTTTACCAGAAACAAACCCAGGATAATTAAAAATAATTTATAAGATTTCATAGTAATTAAAATTCTTTTTTTTAGCTAGTAATATAGCGGCTAGTGCCTTATTGAATAATCTAATTTTTTAATTTTTATTTCCCTGAATTCAATTCCCTGACCTTCTGATTGAAGTCCTATGTACCCTTCTTTTAGTAGTTTACCATCAATTTTGATTGCAGGGTCAAATCCGTCTGCCACCCCTCCCCCTATTTGAGGCTTACTATATTGCAATACTTCTTCACCATTGACAAGATGTGTCACAAGAGAATCGCCGTAAACAACTAATTCTCCGCTTACCCATTGGTTCCATTTGTATGTTTTTGAAGATGAAGTTATGCAATGACGAGGATCAATTTCATTGTTATAGATTACCTCCGTCCCCGGCGAGCACATATTCCCGGTAGGTCGGGGAACTCCATTCCCTTCATCGGCTAATATCTGATATTCCACAGAAATGGGCCAGTTCTGATCTTTTAATATGGTTTTGGGAGCCTGAGAATGGAACATAACACCACTATTCCTATAGGTATAAACAGGAGCATCCTCTAACCATTGCTCCGTAAACCGATACTCAAACTTTAAGTGATACGACGAGAATGATTCATTATAGAATAGATGGGCAAAGCGTTCATCAAATACCTCATAATCATCATAGTTAATTTGAATATTCCCATCGCTTACCCGAAAAGTATTCGCATAGTTATCACCCAATTCATGATGATGCACTTTAACTACCCAGCCCTCAAGATTTTTTCCGTTAAAAAGGTAGTTCCAATCTTCTGCAGCATTACCGCCCTTTGAAGGGCTTACAACTATAAAAGATATAGTACCTAAAATAACCGCAAGGAACAGTATTAATTTCAATTTTCTCACCTTGATTTATTTTTGTACTTCACAATATGTTCCAAGTTTTATTCCGTTGTATACATTTTGGTTAAAAACTATATAGTGTATCCGGATTTTTAATCTTGATAGGCCCCGGAAGAATACGTCAATTCATAACTATGTGTATAGATCTCGAATACGACTCCAAAAGGATCTTCAACATAGACCATTTTGTATGGTTTTTCATTTGGGTAATACTCCCTAATTGGCATTCGTTGTTTTCCACCGTATTCAACAATTTTTTTTGTCAAAGCTTCTATTTCCGGGTCCTGAACACAAAAATGAAAAAGTCCTGTACTAAAAGGGGAAAAATCTGGTTTCTTATACTCCATATTCGGAAATGAAAACAACTCAATTCCTATTCCATCTGAAGTAGATAAATGTGCGATTTCAAAAAATTCCCAATTCTCTCCAAATACGTCAATACACATTTGGCCAATAGCAGTATCTCTTTCTTTTGTGACTTTCGATGGTGACATAATAACATACCAACCCATGACTTCCTGATAGAACTCAACAGCCCTTTTAATGTCCGGAACCGTAATACCAATATGTGAAAATGACCTTGGGTAATTAATTTTATTCATAATTCAACTGTATAAAATAAAAAGTTAAAACTGTATGCACTTTTTAAAAACCATTTACCCAAAGCTAATAGTTTTTATAATGTTTAATAAGCTTTATTTGCAAAAGCCGTAAGAATAAAAACTTTTCCCTATAGCTATACTCTTTATTCCAATTTCAAAAACCATTCTTTTACAGTCCAAATTTTTCAAATACGAGCAACATAGAAATTCCCATAACCACTATTCCTTCAATTAAATTTAATCTAATTAAATACTATAAATAGTTGATGTTTTAAAGTTCTTTCACTTTGCCCCTAAGTTTCTAATTCCATCAAAAACATTTACATTTGAATAATAAAAAAAATAGCGATGAAAAAAATCAAGGTTCTAATACCCCTAATGGTCTTCATGTTAATTTTACAGGCTTGCTCATCGGACGATAATTCAACCCCTGAGAATAATAATGATGCCGTTGTGGGTACCTGGAGTTTGGCCGAACTGAATATTAATCCGCCTCAGGATATTAACGGAGATGAGAATACGACTTCAAATATTTTAACTGAACTTCCTTGCGCAACCGGAACACTAATTATAAATAATGACGGTACCTGGGGCTCAACCGTTGCCAATATAGAAATAACTACCATAACAGGAGGGCTTTATGATATCAGGTGTAGCGGTACAAGTAATACCTCTTCTGGAGTCTGGCAATTTCAAAACTCGCAGTTATCCTTATTTTTAAATACTACTTTAATCTTATATAACCTTAGTGGTAATAAGTTAACTAACACTACTAACGAGGCCCTGCCAGGGTTTATGAGCGAAGTATACGAGAAACAATAATCTAATCTTTTTTATTTGGGAGAGATTAAAGTTGAAAAAAGTATTCTTCAATTAAATTCCATGCGAGTAATTTATATTCCATGAATCCCACAATTATTGCGTAATATTTTATTTAAATAAAAGAAATGGACTACATACTTCAACCCTGGCCCTGGTATGTTTCAGGACCCTTAATTACCCTGGTAATGTTATTGCTGATTTATTTTGGCAAAACATTTGGCATGTCAACCACACTAAGAACCCTATGCAGTATTGGCGGTGCCGGGAAATATTCTGATTTCTTCCGTTTTGACTGGAAAGCATATCGCTGGAACCTTGTTGTGGTGCTTGGAGCCATTATTGGTGGCTATATAGCCGTTACTTTTTTGTCTGACGGTTCAGCCATCGCCCTAAATTCTCAAACCATTGCAGACCTTGGTCAACTTGGATTTAACAATGCAGGTGAAGATCTTTTACCCTCTGAAATTTATGGATGGGATAATGTTTTAACAATTAAAGGAATGGCTATTCTTATTATTGCAGGTTTTCTGGTTGGTTTTGGAACGCGCTACGCGGGTGGTTGTACTTCGGGTCATGCCATAACAGGGCTTAGTAATCTTCAATGGCCTTCGCTGGTTGCAGTAGTTGGTTTTTTTATTGGGGGATTAATAATGACCCATTTTCTTTTACCCTTAATATTCAGACAATGAAAGTTTTAAAATTCTTATTGGTAGGTATTTTCTTTGGAATAGTACTTGTAAAATCTGAGGCTGTTTCCTGGTACAGGATTTATGAAATGTTCAAGTTTCAGTCGTTTCATATGTACGGTATCATTGGCTCAGCAGTATTTTTGGGCGCTTTGTTTGTTTGGTTATTTAAAATTTTTGGCGTGAAAAATATAGAAGGGAATCAAATACACCTGATCCCAAAGGATAGCGGTTTCATCCGTTATATTACAGGTGGCACTATTTTTGGTTTAGGTTGGGCACTTGCAGGTGCATGCCCCGGGCCCTTGTATGTTCTATTTGGCACGGGGGTAATAAGTATGCTGATTGTTATTGCAGCAGCTGTATTTGGGACATTTGTTTACGGTATTCTAAAAAACAAACTTCCTCATTAATTAATATAACTTTTAAATTCATTATCCCATTATTACTTCCACAGAATGTTCCTTGCCCTTTTCCAGAATGGGAACAATATTGGAATTAATGGCTATCCCATTTACCAGTATTGTTTTTATCCCTTTGCTTATATGTTCCGGATTTTTAACTTCTATATTATAAGTAACATCCCTAAACACCCTTTTCATCTTAAACCCATCCCATTTAGAGGGAATACAGGGGTTAATTGACAATCCGTCATATTCAGGACTGATACCAAGAATATGCTGTGTAATTGCATAGAAATTCCAGGAGGCGGTACCAGACAGCCATGAATTTTTTGCTTCACCGGGCTTATGTGCCTCTTTACCTGCTATCATTTGGCAATAGACATAGGGCTCTACCTTATGCAAATCCGACAAATCTTCGAGAAAACTAGGTGCTATTTTTGTGTAATATTCATAGGCCTGATCGCCACGCCCCAGCATGGTTTCTCCAATCATAATCCAGGGGTTGTTATGACAAAAGATACCCCCATTTTCCTTATAGCCCGCCGGATAAGTTGAAATCTCACCGTACTCTATATAATACTTCGTAAAGGCCGGATAATTCAGGACAATTCCGTATTGACAATCCAGATGCTCCTTCACTGCATTTAAAGATTTCTCGACCATCCCATTTTCTTTTCCAATTTCAGCCATGGTACACCAGCCCTGAGATTCAATAAAAATCTTTCCTTCTTCATTTTCTGAAGATCCTACTTTATTGCCAAAATAATCGTATGCGCGTAAATACCACTCCCCGTCCCAGCCATGATCTTTTACAGCTTTAATCATCTCATC
>NZ_JBATGR010000365.1:0-3735 GCF_049665975.1 Eudoraea sp. | reverse complement strand
ACATTATTGCAGAAAAGGGGAAATTTTGAACGCTAATGGGTCTGCCACTTACAGACTATTAGCAGGGGTAGATGATAACAAAGATCAATCCTACTTTTTGTGCCAGCTGTCTCAGGACCAATTGTCGAAAACACTTTTCCCAATTGGTGAGTTGACAAAACCTCAGGTAAGGAAAATGGCTTTTGATAATGATTTAATTACAGCCGATAAAAAGGATTCTCAGGGACTTTGTTTTATTGGAAAAGTACGCTTACCAGATTTTTTACAGCAAAAGTTAAAGCCAAAAAACGGGCCCATAGTTGAAGTACCCAATGATGTCCCCCAATACCTGCGAACAGTTCCGGTCTTTATGAATAAATTTGAGGAATTGGCCTTTTATGCCCAAAAACCGGTTTATGACATTTCCGATGGTAAAGTGGTGGGCCAACATCAGGGGGCTCATTATTTTACCAAAGGACAGCGAAAAGGTCTGGACGTAGGAGGTACCCCTGAGCCCTTATTCGTTATAGAAACTGATGTTAATGAAAATATCATTTTTACAGGACAGGGAAAAACCCATCCCGGACTTTTCAGACGAACATTATTTATAAAGAATGATGAATTACATTGGATTAGACCCGATTTGAGTCTTAATGTAGATGATTCTATGGAGGTTTGGGCCAGGATACGATATAGGCAAGCTCTCCAAAAAGCCAAACTATACAAGGTTGATGCCGGACTTTATGTTGATTTCGAAGAGAAGCAATCTGCCATAACTGAAGGACAGTTCGCAGCGTGGTATATTGGAAACGAACTTGTAGGTTCCGGAGTAATTTCTTAATTTTTCTGCAAATAATTGGTATTTTAATAATTACGGCCTGAAACCGGGGGTTTGATTAAAAATGTATGCAAAACAGAATAACCACACTTTTCGGAATTGAGTATCCAATTATTCAGGCTGGTATGATATGGGCTAGTGGTTGGCGGCTTGCTTCGGCAGTATCCAATGCAGGAGGACTTGGCCTTATTGGTGCAGGGAGCATGTATCCGGAAGTTCTCAGAGAACATATTCAAAAGTGCCAGCAGGCAACGGAAAAACCTTTTGGAGTAAATGTTCCTATGCTTTATCCGGACATCGACAAGCTGATGGAGATTATAGTAAAATTGAATGTTAAGATTGTATTTACCTCAGCTGGGAATCCTAAGACATGGACCAATTATTTAAAAGAAAATGGGGTTACTGTAGTGCACGTGGTAAGCAGTGTCAGATTTGCTTTGAAAGCCCAGGAAGCAGGAGTTGATGCTGTGGTTGCTGAAGGTTTCGAGGCAGGGGGACACAATGGAAGGGATGAAACAACAACCCTAACGCTAATACCGGCTGTTCATGAAAAAATTAACATTCCCCTTATCGCTGCGGGCGGTATTGCCACCGGCAGTGCGATGCTTGCTGTTATGATTTTAGGTGCAGATGGGGTACAGGTAGGAAGCAGATTTGTGGCAAGTGAGGAGGCATCTTCCCACCCGTTGTTTAAGGAGAAAGTTGTTGATGCAGGAGAAGGGGATACCCACCTGACGCTTAAGGAACTTGCCCCGGTAAGACTCCTTAAAAATAAATTTTATAATGATATTCAGGCTGCTTATCAGCAGGGTTATGGGGTAGAGGAGTTAAAAAATTTACTGGGCCGGGCGAGGGCCAAAAGAGGCATGTTTGAAGGGGACCTGGAAGAAGGGGAGTTGGAGATAGGTCAGGTTTCTGCACTAATCCATGACATTAAGCCGGCGGCAAAAATTTTATCTGATATGATGCAGGAGTTTAATGAAGCTAAAAAAATAGTGACAGATTTATAGTATAAAGTAATAATCTATAGTATTCCTTTCAACTTTAAAGAAATCAGGAAGAAGTAAGGTTTTTATCTAATTATATACTTAATCTTACCCGCAGTATATAACTATCCGCCGTTATAAATAATAAAGATTTATCCTCATTGAAGGCACAATTAGAAGTGGCTTGCCCTGTTTTAATTTTTCCTAATACCGTTCCTTCAGGAGAAAAAATAAAAACCCCTCCGGGTCCTGTGGCAAATAAGTTCCCATCATTATCCACTTTTAAGCCATCCGGCAGACCTTTTTCTTTTGACACTAACTCGGTAACATCATAGAAGATCTTACCATTGCTAATGGAACCGTCCTCCAAAACATCAAAGACTTTCCAAACAGCAAATTCCGGATCAGAATTTGCCACATAAAGTTTCTTCTCATCCGGAGAGAATGCTATACCGTTAGGTCTTGTAAATTCAGTTGTTAAAAGGGTTAATTCTCCTTCCTGACTCAGCCTGTAAACCCCTTGATAGTCGAGTTCTTTATTTGGATCATCCATTCGCAGTGGCAGGCCATAAGGAGGGTCAGTAAAATAGAGGGCGCCATCACTTTTATAAGCCGCATCATTTGGGCTATTGAATCTTTTGCCTTTAAAAGCGCTAGTCAAGATTTTATAATTGGCTGTAGGTTCCAAAACCGGACTTTGCATTAGTGCCACCTGTCTATCCCCATGCTGGCACAATACCAACTTTCCTTCGTTATTAAGTAGTAATCCGTTGGCACCGGGTTCGGACCCTTCAAATTTTTCACCCATAAAACCAGAGGGTTGAAGATACAATTTTGCTTCTTCCCCTTCTTTCCAGCTATAGATTGCATTTCTGGGTATATCTGTGTACAATAACATTTCCTGTTCTGGTAACCACAGCGGCCCTTCAGTCCAGTCATGTCCTTCCGCGATTACTTCAATTTTGGATCCTTCAGGAACTATTGACCACAAGCTTTCGTTATAGGCCTCAATCTCACCCTCCTCAAATATCGCGGATATATTTGGTTCTTCAAGTTCTTTGTTAGAATTCTCTTTTTTTTCGGTTTTACAATTTGACAGCATAAGAATCACAATTGTAAAAAAGCTTAGGTAAGCTATTTTTTTCATTTTGTTTAAATTCAATCTCAAACTACTTATAATTAATTAAACACTATTTGTCTCCCCTGGGATTTTAAGCAAGTTACCAAAAATGCCGGCTACTACTGTAAGGTTCTGATGTCTTTAATCAAGCGCTGAATTTCATCATCTTTAGTGCCGTCATAGATACCTCGAATCTGTTTTTGCTTGTCCACCAGTACGAAGTTGGGCGTATGAATAAAATCCTGCAGACCACCATCACCCTCATCAACCACAGCAAAATAACTTTTACGGGCAAGTTCATAAATATGTTTTTTGTTACCGGTGGTAATATTCCATTTAGTATCTAGGGCACCATTTTTAGAAGCATAATTATATAAAACAGAAACACTATCTATCTCCGGAGTCACTGAAATGGACAGTAACTTTATGTCGTTATTACTAATAAATTCCTGCTGTAACACTTCCATATTATTCGTCATTACAGGACAAATACTAGGGCATCGGGTAAAAAAGAAATCCGTTACATAGATTGTGTTTTTATAATCTTCCTGTGTAATTGTATCGCCATTCTGATTAATCAATTCAAATGGTGCAACCCTATGATTTCGCTCAATCTTATGCAAACTTTGGTCTACCAGGGCCGGATTTAAATCTGAAGGGTTATAAACCCCCGGTTGTTCTTCCTGCAACCAATAGGAAAAGAATATTAATAAGGATGTAAGTACAAGAAATACAATTATCCCCTGCCTTAAATGCGGATTTTTAAAAAATTCAGTCTGCAATGTTGCGTATTTATGAATTTAATATTTTAA
>NZ_JBATGR010000364.1:0-6852 GCF_049665975.1 Eudoraea sp. | reverse complement strand
CGAGCTGAGGTTTGCACTTTATCCGGAAGGATCTTAAAATTGGTAAGCTTATAGAGTCGGCTTGTGAATTCATTATCCTCATATATTTTGTAACTCTCATCATAGCCACCTGAAGAATGGAATAATGCTTTAGTGATAAAAAGGGATTGATCTCCACCTCTGCATATCTTATGATTTATTCTGCTAAACCAGGAAAAGAAACTCAAAAAACGACTATTGCTATCAAATTTCATCCTAAAACATCCGGCTTCATTCCCTTTTTGAATAGCATCCAGGATTATTTTGTCAAAGTTTTTTGGAGGAAAAGTGTCTACGTGCAGAAAGTATAGTATTTCACCTGCGGCATGTTTAACGGCATAATTCATCTGTTTTGCGCGACCTTTTTCAGAACTGAGTACAACGGCATCAAATTTTGAAGCGGCCTCTATTGTTCCATCAGTACTACCACCATCTACTACAAGAATCTCTTTAATATTGGACGAACTTCCATTTTTCTGTAGATACGCTAAAAGCTTAATTATATATCGCTCTTCATTCAGAACAGGAATAATAATACTTATTGTAGGGTTATTGCTTAATTTCATTTAAACTCCAATTGTATTTAAGATATTCAATTTTCACATCAGTATTAATGGGTGATTTTAAATATTGGTTCAAATAAACTATCAGGGAACCGTTATTTTCAAAATCTTTTTTATACCATTTAAAGATCTTGGACAATGCTACTTTATTTTTAGATATTTTATTTCGGCTGGGGTCATTTACAAAGTCTTTCGAAGCCTTATCCAATTGTTTATCCAACTTTCCTTCAGTATAGGCTTCGTTTAGTAATTTTGGACATGAATACGAAGCACAGTTGATCGCAAAATGAATTCGGGGTTCATTCATCTTTCTTAAGACCTTATGCTCTATTTCTCCCAATGAAATGAATTCTCCTCCATATTTGATCCACGCTTTACCCCAGGGTTTGTTTATGTCTGTTATGCTAGCCAAAGGATAATTATCCAAAATTAATTTAACTGTGGCGGCATTGTAAAGATTTATATAGTATGCCAGTTTTTTTTCTCTGGACCAGTTTTCATTTACCGTATCCCTGCCCAATTGCTCTAAGTACCGGTTTAAAACTTCGGATTCCTTCTTAAATCCTTGATAATTTACATTGCCTTTCTCGTCAACGAAGCTATGCAGCAATCTATCCCAGTTTTTGTGGTCTGCTTCTCCACATATCTGTTCACTTGAGATCGGATCTAAAACTAATGCGTCCTGCACTAGTGAAATGGGCTGGAAAAGACAGCATAAAAGAAGGAAATTTATTTGGAGCATTGCGTATTTTATAACTTTAGTTGAATTAGTAGTTTAAACCTTACATCAAATCTCAATTACTTTGCGAAAGGAAATTAATGGTTCCAATTAATAAAGGTGATGCACTTAATTTATGATAATGTAGTATTACCATTGAATGCGATACCAGTAAAACTCATAATTCTCTTATCAATTCCATAAATAATTTTATCATTTTGGGTTCGGTTTCTTCTGCGACTTTAATTATTTCGGCAATATGAATGGGCTTAAGATTGTCGGGATTGCATTCATCAGTAAGTACGGACACGGCTACTACTGGAAGATTTAAATGGTTGGCTACAATTACTTCAGGAACTGTGCTCATACCAACCGCATCTGCCCCTATAGTTCCTAACATCCGATATTCCGCCTTGGTTTCCAATTGAGGCCCAACGACAGAAGCATACACACCACTATGTAATGTAATATTTTCGCGGACTGCAATTCCTTTAATTTTTTTACACATTTCCATATCATATGGCTGGCTCATATCCACAAAACGCACCCCAAAGTTGGCAACATTTTTGAATGCCAAAGGAGACCCACCCTGCAGATTAATATGATCTTCGATAAGCATGATATCCCCTTTTTTATAGCTTAGGTTAATAGCCCCAGCAGCATTAGAGATAAACAACTTTTTTATTCCCAGTTCGTGCATGACCCTTATGGGATAGGTAACATCATCAAACTGATATCCCTCGTAAACATGAAAACGACCTTGCATAACCACTACTTTTTTATTTTCGAGAGTGCCATAAATAAGCTTACCACTATGGAATTCAACGGTAGCCAAAGGGAAAAATGGAATGTTATGGTAATGGGCTACAACGCCAGATTCTATATGGTCTACCAATCTGCCAAGTCCTGTGCCTAGTACAATCCCTATTTCAGGACTTTCAAAGCCTTTGTTTCTAAGGTAAAGAGATGATTCTTCCAACTGTTTTTTAGTCATAGGCTTAAATTTTTACAAAGGATTGAAAAACATCAAACTCTTTTAAATCTTCGTAGACGTCAATATCATTTTTGATTTGCAAGAGTTGTACCTCTTTATGGGTTAAGTTACTGAGCGTATCTTCCAGGACAGTTTCTGTGCCCCAGTTCTTGTTTAGGAAAATTTCATGGTTCAATGTCTTCATTCCTATTAGATAGTAACCGCCATCCGCTGCCGGACCTATTGCAAAATCAGAATTCTCCAAACCATTAAAACCTGCTTCAATGGTTTCACTATTTAAATCATAAATATCACTTCCTATTATGATTATCTTTTTATAACCCTTTTGAAATCCAGATTTAAAAGCATTATACATTCGTTCTCCCAAATCATTTCCTTCTTGCAACTGTTTTGCGTAATTGTCTTTATCCCATAAATCATTTTCGGGTATTTCTTCTGAATAATAAACTTCTTTTGAACAATTAAGGTTTTTTGTAATCTCGGCCGTATGCCGCAGTAAGATCATATAAATATCCAATGCCGCCTGATCTCCTAGTGTCGCGGCTAATCTTGTTTTGCACTTTCCTAATTTGGGGTTTCGGGTAAAAATAAGTAATAATCGGTCTTTTTTTTCTTCCAAAGTCATGAATGAATTAATGCTAATATACTTTTTCTGCCTTGGTCAGATATTTCCCCCATAACTTACCATATGCGTGTACTTTTTTGGTTTTTTCACCCTTAGTATTATAAACAGGATACCCCTCATTGGTCCATTCAAAAATACCTCCATATAAATTCTTCGTATTGAAATAGCCAGATTCTAAAAGTTCTTCGCCAATATTCTCAGACCTAACCCCAATAGAACAATAAATAACAATGTTTGAATTTTTATTGGGATATTTATCTACAACTTCTGCCAATTTAAAACCATCATAACCCACCCAAACGGCATCTTTTAAATGACTTACCTCATATTCTTCCCATTCTCTGGCGTCTAGAATAATTTGGTTCTCAAAATTTTGCATTTCCGTTACCGAAATGTAAGGAACACTTTCACTGTTGTACCAATCCAGAGCCTGTTCTATAGAAGATTGGGCGTTAGCCGAGAGAAGTAGAAAAAAGAAACATGAACATTTGATAAAAAGATGCATCGCTATGAATTATATCCAGGTGTAAAGATACTCATTTGAGTAAAAAATTATCCTATATGACGGTGGTTTTCAGGTCAAATAAATAAAATGTATTTTTATAAAAATCAACTATTGGATATGAGAAATTATATCGTATTTAGCGTTCTGAGTATACTATTTTTTTCATTTTATTCCTGTAAAATCAAAGAAGAAGAAAAAAATACAGAAATGGTGTCTATACCAGAAACAACTTTTTTCAAAGAGCCATACAGACCACAATTCCATTTCTCACCAACAGAGATGTGGATGAATGATCCTAATGGACTGGTTTATAATGACGGGATATATCATCTTTTCTATCAGTATCACCCTGAAGATATTGTATGGGGCCCTATGCATTGGGGTCATGCTACAAGCAAGGACCTGGTATATTGGGAACATAAGCCCATTGCTTTATTTCCGGATGAGAATGGATATATTTTTTCAGGCAGTGCTGTTCTTGATAAAAATAATACATCTGGTTTGGGTACCTCGGAAAATCCACCTTTGGTGGCCGTATTTACATATCACAATATAAATAAGGAGAAAGATGGTTCTAATGATTTCCAAACTCAAGGGATAGCATATAGTTTGGACAATGGGGGGTCATGGTTGAAATATCAGAATAATCCCGTTCTGGGAAATGATGGGATTCGCGATTTTAGGGATCCAAAAGTCTTTTGGCATGAAGCTACTCAAAGTTGGATTCTGGTATTGGTTGCAGGAGACCACGCCAAAATTTATAGATCTGCCGACTTAATTTCCTGGACCTATCTAAGTGAATTTGGAAAAGAATCAGGGGCGCATGGAGGGGTATGGGAATGCCCTGACCTTTTTCCATTAAAAGTTTCCGGTTCAGGGGAGGAAAAATGGGTGCTCATAATTAGTATAAATCCTGGGGCGCCTAACGGGGGTAGCGGCACTCAATATTTTATCGGGGAATTTAACGGGACCACATTTACATCCAATCAAAATGCGGAAAAATGGCTAGATTGGGGAACCGATAATTATGCGGGGATAACGTATAATAATGAACCAAATAATGAGCGGATATTTATTGGCTGGATGAGTAATTGGGGCTACGCACGTGATACACCAACAAAAGAATGGCGAAGTGCAATGACCGTTCCAAGAAATTTATCGCTTATAAAAGTGGGCGATTCATATGAATTGGCAAATTACCCCCTGGTTGATTTTGGAACCGTCTTTAAGTCGGAAATTAAAAATGACCTTGAATTGGCAGCGGGCGAGTCAGAAACTATCGCTTTTGACAATTATAATGAGTCGGAAGTAAGGTTTAAAACCACGAATCGAAATTTTGAAATTTCTTATAATAATAGCTTGGGTGAAGAACTGGTATTGACCTTAGATGGGGATCAGGAATGGTTTTTATTAGATCGAACTAAGTCGGGCAAAACCGCGTTTAATGAAGAGTTTGCAAAAAGTCTTCAAAAAATGCCTGTTAAGAACTTGCCTGAGGGGGAATTTGAAGTGCGGGTTTTGATGGATTGGTCCTCAATAGAAGTCTTTATAAATAATGGGCAATATGTGATGACTTCACAAATATTTCCCAATGAATCGTATACAAACCTTATGTTCAAGAACCCTTCTTCCTCAGTATTGACTATTAATGCATTAGAAGTAAACAGGGCAGAATCTATCTGGTAGGGATTCAGGCATTTTCATTTAAGATTCCATACATAAGCCCTCGCAATTCCGCGAGGCCTTTGAGACGTCCTATGCCCGAATAGCCCGGATTTGTCTTAATATCCAGGTCATTTAACAACTGTTGTCCATGATCCGGACGCATAGGTAATTGTTTGTTTCTTTTCTCCTGTAATTGAAGGATTTCCTTCACTACTCCATACATTGGCACATCACCTTCTAAATGGCAGGCCTCATAAAAGTTGCCATCCGCATCCCTGCGGGTACTTCTAAGATGAATAAAGTGGATGTGATCTCCATAGTCCTTTATGATTTGTACCAGGTTATTATCGTCCCTTACGCCAAGGGAACCGGTACAAAATGTAATTCCATTATTAGGGCTGTCGTTTTCTGATAGGATTCGCTTTATGTCCGCAGCCGTACTCATAATTCTTGGCAGACCGAGTATGGGATAGGGTGGATCGTCGGGATGTATAGCGAGAAAAACATTATTTTCTTCCGCCACAGGAAGTACTTCATTTAGAAAAAGGCGCAGGTTTTTTTCCAAAGTTGGAGCATCAATATTTTGGTAACTATCTAATGCTTCCTGAAACTCCTCCAGGGTATAACCTATCTCTGCCCCGGGAAGATTATCTAAAATGGTTCTTTTGAGTTTTTCAATTTCTGTTGCGCCTAAATTTTCGTAATAAGTTTTGGCCTTTTTAATAATTCCGGGAGGATAAGATTCCTTAGCCCCCTGTCGCTTTAAAATAAAACAGTCGAAGGCGGCCAATGCCCTTATCTCAAAGTTTAATGTTTTTGCCCCATTGGGAAGTTCATGATCTAGCTCTGTGCGTATCCAATCCAGGATGGGCATAAAATTGTAGCAGATAATGTTTATACCTTCTGATGCAAGATTTTTGATAGTTTCCTTATAGTTATCTATAAGTTTCTCAAAATTTCCACTTCGAGTTTTAATGTGTTCATGAACAGGAACACTTTCTACAACAGACCATCTTAGACCTGCATCTTCTATAATTTTTTTACGTTCGCGTATGGCCTTTCTTTCCCATACTTCCCCATTTGGAATTTCATGCAAAGCTGTCACAATACCAGTTGCTCCTGCCTGTCTGATATCACTTAAGGTTACTGGGTCATTAGGCCCGTACCATCTCATTGTTTGTTCCATTGACTTCATACGCCAGAATATGCATTAAACCCGCCATCTACCGGAATAATTGTCCCGGTTACAAATTTTGAGGCATCGCTGCAAAGCCATTGCAGAACCCCGAAGAGTTCATCAGGATTACCAAATCTGCCCATTGGGGTATTCTCAATAATTTGTCTGCCACGTTTTGTTAATTGGCCGTCTGTCTCGGTAAGTAAAGTTCGGTTTTGCTCTGTTAAAAAGAAACCGGGTGCAATTGCGTTAACTCTTAAATCTGCACTGTGTTTGTTGCAAAACTCGATAGCCAACCATTTGGTCAGGTTATCAATAGCCGCCTTCGCAGAACCATAACCCAATACCCTGGTTATGGGCCTTTGAGCGGCCATGGAAGAAATATTAATAATACTTCCTTTTAAATCTTTTAGAAATAAGGGCAGAAATGTTTTTATTGGGAGGAAGGAACCCATATAATTTAGTTCCATAACTTTATTTAATTCATCTATCCTCGCATCCAGTATGGTCTGCTCCGGAGTGATTACTGCCCCTGCCATATTCCCGCCTGCCAGGTTAACCAGGACATCTATTTTTCCATATTCATG
>NZ_JBATGR010000363.1:0-16012 GCF_049665975.1 Eudoraea sp. | reverse complement strand
GAGTTGCGAAGCAACGATTGAGAAATCTAAACTGCACGTAAGTGCATTTGAAAACAGTTACTTTGAGATTTCTCACGCGCACTGCGTGCGGTTCGAAATGACAGTTATACGTTGCACCGGCATATTTTAAAACCAAACAGTCATTTCGACATGAGTGGCGAAGCAACGATTGAGAAATCTATCCTTAATATTATAATTCAATTATTACCTTCCCTCTTTACGCAAAACGACCAATGGAGGGCTGTTTAACACACTCCTGCTGTTGCTAAGGCCGATTAAGAGAACAAGTAATGTTATCCCGGGCAGCAATACTAAAAAGGGCACTAGCGAAGGCACAAATGGTGCTTTAAAAACAAATGTGGCCAGTAACTGACTGCTTATCAGTGAAAGTAATATGCCTATACCACTTCCCAATACTCCGAGGTAAAAGTATTCAAGGGCTGTGATTTGCAGAATTTGTTTACTTTTTGCACCAAGGGTCCGTAAAAGAACGCTTTCTTTTATACGCTGATATTTACTGGTGCGTACAGCCCCAATTAATACAATGATTCCAGTGAGGATACTAAAAAAGGCCATAAAGTTAATTACCCAGGCAATCTTATCAAAGACATTCTCTATTAGCGTTACGATTTGCCGTAAATCGAGCACCGAGATATTGGGGAATTTTTGAACCAGTTCTCTCTGGAGGTTGGCTGAAGCCTCGGCGGTGGGTGCATTGGTTGTTATTACATGAAACTGCGGGGCATTTTCTAAAATGCCCTTGGGAAAGACAATGTTAAAATTAGGTTGCATTCTCGCCCATTCTACAGCGCGAATATTACCGACAACTGTTTCCATCAGAACACCTTGTACATTAAAAACAATAGTATCACCTATTACAACTTCAGCATCTCTCGCAATATTATCAGCTATGGAAATAGGGATAAGGCCTTCTTTTGGAATTTCAGGTACCCATTCACCTTCAGTAAGGGTTTCCGAAGAAATCATGGTATCACGGTAAGTAACCCGAAATTCGTGGTTTAAAACCCATTTATTCATTGTCAGGGTGGTGTCCTGTCTAAGATCATTCGCAGCTCGTCCTTTTATACTATGCATACGCATACTAACTATTGGAATATTATCTAATACCGGAAGGCCTTTAGGGGTTATACTATTTGCCACGTCTTCTTTTTGATCACTCTGTACGTCCAATAGAATTATATTGGGACTATTACTGTTGCGATCAAGCTGTGCCATAGCCAATAGCATATCTTTTGTAAAATAGAGCGTGCTAATTAAAAAAGCACCAACTCCAATTGCAACTAATAATACCATGGTCTGATTATTAGGCCTAAAAAGGTTTAAAAGACTCTGTCTTGAGGTAAATCCCCAGGACGAAGGAAAATATCTCTTAATTCCCTTCATAAAAAAGGTAGCAACACCTGCCAATATGGAGAAAGTTGCCGCAATACTGATCACAAAACCTATTGCATAACGCAAATCTTCCAAAAGCCAAAGGGAAAATAGGAAAACAAAGCTTAATATCCCTATAAACACAAGGACTCTGGCTTTTCTGGGCCGTTCCTCAGCTGTTTCCTGTATTCGCAGAACCTGTAAAGGAGAAACATACCAGGTGTTCATAAGTGGTAATAATGCAAAAAGTACAGACATCAAAACTCCTAACAATAACCCCATTATAATGGGCTGAGGTGATAGTGACAATTGAACCTCAAAAGGCAAAAACTCCTGTAAAATGCTTGGAAATGTCAACTGCAGCAATATCCCCCCTAAAGTTCCTATTATACCGCCAAGAAAGCCCATGCCCGCTATTTGAATCAAATAAATAAGGAATGTTTGCTTTCGGGTGGCTCCCATACATTTTAGTACGGCCACAGACCTCAACTTTTCCTTTATATAGATTTGTACAGAGCTTGCGATACCCACACAGCCCAATAAAAGAGCAATAAACGCTACCAGGTTAAGGAATTTTCCGACATTTCCATAGTTACGCCCCATCTGTCTGCTCCCGGATGTATGTGTATCCAGATCTGCATTTTCAGCATCCAAAATAGGGTCGAGTTCTTTGTCTAGAGCATCGAGATCCATCTGAGGTGGTGCAACAAAATAGTAGTTATAGTCCAGTCGGCTTCCAACCTGCAGCAGGCCTGTTCGTTCAATAATGCGAAATGGAATTATAACAGGAGGTGCCACAGAACTAGCAAATGCGCTATTCCCGGGTGCAGATATAAGTGTCCCCGTAATTGGTAAACTAGCATTGCCTATTTTGATTGTATCTCCAACTTTTAATTCAAACTGCAGCATTACGGTGGCGTCTACAAGAGCTCCTTCTTCAGAAATATAGGTTGTTGCCGCATCTGCAGGCTCAGTCTCTAATTTCCCATAGAGTGGAAACGCACCTTCAAGCCCCCGCACACGAACCAGTTTACTGCTCTCATTTTTTGGAAATGCGGCCATGGATGCAAAATTTACTTCCATACCTTTCGAACCGCCTAATGAATCCATGATTCCCCGCACTCTTTCATTTGGAAGTTGTCTTGAATCTATAATAAAATCAGCTCCCATAAGCGATTTCGACTGAAGACTAATATTTTCTTTAAGATTGTCACTAAAAGATTGGATTGAAACCAGTGCTGTAATACCAAGGATGATAGAGGATATAAACAAAATAAGTCTGCCCCCGCTAGCCTTTCCGTCGCGCCAGGCCATTTTAAAAAGCCAGCCATTACCTGCCATAGATGAAGCTTCCTTTTGCTTATTCACGAGATTACAGTGCTTTCGTTAGTAGCTATCTTTCCCCCTTTAAGTCTGAGAATATGCTGAGTGCGTTTTGCAAGGTCCAGATCGTGTGTTACAATAACCAAAGTAGTTCCAGCTTCTTTATTGAGTTCAAAAAGTAGTCTTACAACTTTTTCTCCTGTTTCTTCGTCAAGGTTACCCGTAGGTTCATCGGCAAAAAGGATAGAAGGTCTATTACTAAAAGCTCTTGCCAAAGCAACCCTCTGTTGCTCACCACCTGATAACTGAGAGGGATAATGGTGCGACCTATCTGCCAATCCTACTTTCCGTAAAAGTTCCATCGCCTGCTTGCCGGCTTCTTTTACCCCTTGTAATTCTAGAGGAACACTTACATTCTCTAATGCAGTAAGCGTGGGAAGCAATTGAAAATCCTGAAAAATAAATCCCACTTTTCTATTGCGTAAAAGAGCACGTTGATCTTCACTCAATTCGTTAATTCGGGTACCACAAAGCTCAACATAACCAGAATCGGGTTCATCTAAACCTGCACAAAGTCCTAATAAAGTAGTCTTGCCACTACCTGAAGGACCCACAATAGCGAAGGTATCCCCTTCCTCTATTTCAAATGAAATAGCATCGAGAACGGTTAGTTTTTTGGAACCACTGGAATAGGTCTTTCCCAGTTGATCAACGTTTAATATCTTTGACATTATCAGAAATTAAATTTTGTTTGCAACGAAGCAGCAAAATAAGGAAATGATTTCGACTTTTAGACCCTTAAACCATGCAGACCCTCTTAAAGTTTCGTTATTTTTTAGTGTTTTTACTATTAGTGGCTTGTGGAGGAAAGTCTGGCCAAACCAGTGGAAATTCTTCAGTTACAACCGATCAAACCGAAAACAATGTCGCTAAAACCGATAACAGCAAGGTAATTGTATGCTTTGGTGATAGCCTCACAGCAGGCTACGGCCTTGACACGAAGGAGGCTTTTCCGGCGGTAATCCAGCAAATTGTAGATTCCCTTAATTTAAATTACATAGTTGTGAACGCCGGACTAAGCGGTGAAACAACGGCCAGCGGACGGAACAGGCTTGACTGGGTGTTGAATCAAAAAGCGGATGTGTTTATTTTGGAACTAGGTGCCAATGACGGTTTGCGGGGCATACCATTACATGAGACACGTCAAAACCTCCAGGATATTGTGGATTCCGTAAGGAAGAAAAACCCGGATACGGTTATCATCCTTGCAGGGATGCAGATACCACCTAACATGGGCCAGGAGTATACAGCGGAATTCAGAAGGATTTTCCCTGACCTGGCTGATAAGAATGAAACGCTAATTATTCCATTTTTACTGGATAAGGTTGCAGGTATTCCTGAATTAAACCAGGAAGACGGTATTCACCCTACCGTAGAAGGACAAAAAATTGTGGCTAATAATGTATGGGAAGTATTGGAACCGGTACTGACCAAATAAATTTTAGACACACTACAATATAAATAGTATGGAAAACATCATCAATGCACTTTCCTGGATAGATTCTGCCGCTGCAACCGTTTGGATTTTGCTTACAATCATTATGTTCTGGCTTCTTTATAAAGTATATGAAACAGAAGGTAGAAAACATCCAGTCTTCCACTTCGGTGTTTTCCTGCTAGTCCTGGTATGGGCATATCCACTATACACCTTTCTCTTTAACCAGTTGGAAGTTGCCTTTTTAGGCAATCTGATTACCTTATGGGCAACAGTAGTTTATATGCAAAAATTACGCAAACTCCCAATTAAGGAATATAAATGGATGATTCCACAAATTGTCTGGATCATTATCGCTTCCTTTTATGTGGGATGTATGTTGGTTGAGAAATATCTTATGGCCTAAATGAAAATTAAAAGGATAATTAAAAATTAAGCCAATTTAGCTTTGTTTCTTTTTGTAGTAAATGATAAAGCTTTCTTTACTCGGCTATTCTTGTTTTTGTACAAACGAGCAACAGTGTTTTCTTTTGTAGTTGAAGTAACGATACTCATTTCTATTGTTTCTACTTTGGTATCAACTTTAGAATCCTGAGCTTGAGCAGCTACTCCGATAAAAAGAAAAAAAATTAAAGTTACAATCGTTTTCATCACTTGGGGCGTTTTATATATATAAAACGCCCAATACGTGTCTCTTCCCGGTTGTAATTCGTCGAAAAACCCTTATTTTTCGGTATCTGGCAAAAATATGGATTAAGTGCAAAAAAGTGTCGATGAACGGATCAATACCCTAAAACACCTCAGCGATATTTTGTGTATTTAACCGATAAAAGGTGGTGTGATTTTTAGCAATAAATTGGGGTCAGGGCAATTTTTTTGATATATATCCATGTCTTTTTGAGTACAAACCCCGGGATAATCACCCTTATTGTCACCTAAGTCCTGTATAATCTGGAAATGAAGATGGGGTGCATAGTTTACATTAATAGCGGTATCACCAAGAGTCGCCAATACTTGCCCCGCCCTAAATTCCTTGTTTTTATACAACCCTTGTAGCGATACTATCGATAAATGCCCGTAAAGCGTATAAAACTGAATCCCACCCAATTCATGCCTTAAAATAATAGTTGGGCCATAATCTCCGGAAACGTCATTGTTTTTGAAACTATCTACAACTCCTCCTAATGGCGTTATTACTTTAGTCCCGGCTTTAGCCCAAAAATCCATCCCGAGATGAATATTGCGTTCTCCTTCTCCCCTATTAGCAAAGCCAGGACTTTTGCTATATAAGTTTCGCCTTTCTAAATACCCTCCATATGCTACCATAGAGGGCTTATTGTTCAGTACTTTGTCTATATACTCTTGACAAACATATGGATCGATAATATCCAGGATATTCAGGTTTCCATTAGATTCTGATAAATCAAGCGGAATATAGTTGCCTATTGGAATCTCTCTGTCTAAAATGGCTATTAACTCATCTGAATAGTTTAGTAGTACATTTTCAAGCAAAGTCATAGTATTCATATTAATATTGGTGAAAGTGCCGCTTTCGAAATACTCAAAGACATTAATTAACAGGTTTTTAACCACATTTCCAGAAAGATTTATTGATTTTTGAAATAAATTCTAAAAATGAAATTTCTGAAACCTGTTATATTACTGGCCTTAACTTTGTTCACCACTAGTTGCGAATCTAAAATTAAGAATAAAAAGGAGCCAGCCAAAGAAGTAATTTTGGTGGAAAAATTTTCCAAAAAAGATCTTCAAAAATATGAAACTGCCTATTTTGCAAGTGGGTGTTTTTGGTGTGTTGAAGCCATATTCGAGAGCGTAAAAGGGGTTAAGGAAGTAATCTCGGGCTACGCCGGGGGAGCCGAAGAAAATCCAACATATGAACAGGTAAGTTATGGAAAGACTTCCCATGCCGAGGCAGTGGAAGTGTATTATGACCCAAAAGAGATATCCTATATAGAGTTAGTCCAGGTATTCTTTGGATCCCATGATCCAACCAGCCTTAATCGGCAAGGTCCGGACAGGGGAGCGCAATATCGTTCTATAGCCTTCTATAAGAATCCAGAAGAAAAGAAAATTATTGAATCATATATGGCTGCATTAGAGGAAAGTGGCATTTACAATGACCCAATTGTCACGGAAGTCACTGCTTTTACCAAATTTTATGATGCTGAAAACTACCATCAGGATTACGAAAAGAAAAATCCTAATAACTCTTATGTCCGTCAGGTATCTGTTCCGAGGTTAAATAGATTTAAAAAGAACTTCCCGGATTATCTTAAAAAAGAAGCGCATTAGGGTAATTTTTAAAACTTAGGGAATCAAATAAAAAGCAACTTTTTTAAGTTGCTTTTTTTATTTGTGCATGCTACAGCCTATATTTAATGGATAAACACAAATCTAATTCCAAATGGAATATATCAAAAGCTCCAATTTTTACAAAATAGTACTAATTCTAATGGTAATTACTTCCTTGGGATGTTCAGATACCAAGAAGGAGAACACACCTTGGATTCCTATATTTGATGGGAAAACCCTTGATGGCTGGACTATCAAAGGAGGAGAAGCGCATTATGAGGTAAGAGATGAAATTATTGTGGGGAGTACAGTCCACGACACCCCTAATACATTTTTAACTACAGACAGGATGTACAGCGATTTTATCCTGGAATTAGATTATAAAGTAGATTCCACTATGAATTCCGGGATTCAAATCAGAAGCAATAGCTTCCCGCATTACAGGAATGGCCGGGTTCATGGTTACCAGATAGAGATAGACCCTTCAGACAGGGCGTGGAGTGCCGGAATCTATGACGAGGCCAGAAGGGGGTGGCTTAATACAATGGATAATAATCCAAAGGCACAGCAGGCATTCAAGCAAAATGACTGGAATCATTATAGGATTGAAGCCCTTGGAGATACTCTTAAAACATGGATAAACGATGTGCCCGCCTCCTATCTGATCGACGATAAAACCAGTAACGGCTTTATTGGCCTTCAGGTACACAGCATAGGTAAGGATCAACAGGCTGGTACAGAAATTCAATGGAAAAACATTAGAATTCTTACAGACAGCCTTGCTAAATACGCAAGAAAAAGCACACTTACACCAATCATTACTAAAAACCAACTCACCATTGATGAAGAAAAAAATGGTTGGAAACTCCTATGGGATGGTAGTACAACTAACGGATGGCGGGGAGCACGCCTCGATGACTTCCCTGCTGAAGGCTGGATTATAGAAAATGGAGAGCTTATTGTCTTATCATCAGGTGGAGAAGAATCTACAGCCGGGGGCGATATTGTGACCGATGACCTTTATGGTAATTTTGAGTTACAATTGGATTTCAAACTTACAAATGGAGCCAACAGTGGTATAAAATATTTTGTGGATACCGATCTTAACAAAGGTCCCGGATCATCAATTGGCCTGGAATACCAAATTCTGGATGATGACAATCATCCTGATGCCAAATTAGGCAATCACGAAGGTAGCAGAACATTGGCTTCTTTGTATGATCTCATAATGGTTGATCCAGATAAACCTGTGAATCCTATTGGTGAATGGAACCATGCGCGTATCCTATCCAAGGATAACCATGTGGAACATTGGTTAAATGGCATGAAAGTTCTGGAGTACGAACGTAAAAGTGACCTTTATAAAAAATTGGTCTTGGAAAGTAAATACAAGATCTGGCCAAATTTCGGAGAATCAGACCAGGGCCATATACTGTTGCAGGACCACGGAGATCGTGTTGCATTTAAGAATATTAAAATAAGACCAATCCTAAGCAAATAAACCATGACTACAAGACGCGATTTTATTAAAAAAACCACTGTTGGAAGTGCTGCCATAACCTTGGGTACTTTTGCCTTGCCTGGAATCCTTAATGCAGGTGTTTTAGGTGCCAATGATCAATTGCAGGTTGCCGTTATTGGAGTACGAAGTCGGGCTAAAGCGCTAACCATGGGTATATCAAAAAGCCCAAACGTAAAGATCATTTACAATTGCGATGTGGATGATACCATTATTGAAGCGCATAATATTTGGTGCAAGGAAAAAATTGGTTACGTCCCTAAAGTGGAGAAAGATTTCAGAAAAATGCTGGAAGATAAAGATGTTGATGCTGTATTTATAGCAACACCCGAACATTGGCATGCCCCAATGGCAATAATGGCCTTGCAGGCAGGAAAACATGTTTATGTTGAAAAACCATGCAGTCATAATCCTTACGAGAATGAATTGTTGGTTGCAGCACAGAAAAAATACGGTAAGAAAGTACAGATGGGCAACCAGCAACGTTCTGCAAGGACTTCTATTACGGCCGTAAGGGATATTAGAAACGGTATTATTGGAAATGTTTATAAGGGGGAAGCCTATTATTCCAATAGCCGCTCATCTATTGGAAACGGTGTTGATATAGCCGTCCCTTCAACCTTAAATTGGGATCTCTGGCAGGGGCCTGCACCGAGGAAAGCCTATAAAGATAATATTCATCCATATAACTGGCATTGGTTTCGTAACTGGGGAACAGGTGAAATTCACAATAACGGCACCCATGAAATAGATATCTGTAGATGGGCATTAGGAGTTGATCTCCCTGAAAGTGTCACCTCTTTTGGAGGTAAATATGCCTATGATGACGATTGGCAGTTTCCGGATAATCAACAGGTGACATATACATTCAGTGATAATAAATTTATTACCTGGAACGGCCACAGCCGCGGTGTTATGAAACCTGAACAGCCGGGAAGAGGAGCAACTATTTATGGCAGTAAAGGCACTATAGAGCTCAGCAGAGAAAGTTATAAATTATATGATTTAGACGGCCGACCGATCAAATTTGAATTTGAAACAGGAGGAAGTGCTACTATAGATACTATGGGCGCAGGTGATCTTGACGGAATGCATATTGCAAATTTCTTTAACGCCATACGGTTAGATGAAAAGCAAAACTCTCCCATAGCGGATGCAAGTATAACTACCATGCTTTGTCATTTAGGAAATATGGCCCAGGATGCCCGAGAAACGCTTGAAGTAGATCCTACGACAGGTAAAATATTAAATAACAAGCAAGCAATGGCTGCATGGAAAAGGGAATATGAAAATGGATGGGAACCAAAACTTTAGTTAAATTTAAGTATGAAACGGAGAGAATTTGTGATCAAAAGTGGCCTCGCTACAGCCGCCATAGGTACTCCAAGTTTTATGGAATCTGGTATGACCTACCCTAAAAAAGCAGCAGATATCATAAACCTTGGCGTAATAGGTGCCGGAGATCGTGGGGCCGGACTAATAAATATCATGAATGATATTCCGGAGTTAAACGTGATATGCTGTTGTGATATTTTGCCATTCAGACTTCAGAAGGGCATTGCAAATACTTCTGGAAAAGCGAAAGGATATTCTGATTACCGTAAACTTCTGGAGCAAAAAGATATAGACGCTATCCTGGTTGCAACCCCCTTTAATACTCATTCACAAATAGCAATTGATGCAATTGATGCCGGTAAGCATGTTTTTTGTGAAAAAACTATGGCCAAAGGATTTGATGGCATAATCCAGTTAAGAGATAAAGTAAATAATTCAGATAAGATCTTCCAAACCGGACATCAATACCATAGTTCGCGTTTATACAGGCATGTAGTAGACCTTATCCAGAATGGAAAAGTAGGTAAAGTAACCGCTATTGAATGTCAATGGAACCGAAATGGAAACTGGAGAAGGCCGGTAACAGACTCTAATTTAGAACGAGCTATCAACTGGAGAATGTATCGTGAATACTCTGGCGGTTTGGTAGCCGAATTATGTTCGCATCAGATAGATTTCACGAATTGGGTATTAAATGCATCTCCGGATCAGGTATTAGGTGTGGGAGGAATTGACTACTGGAAAGATGGCCGTGAAACTTTTGACAATGTGCACCTTATCTATACCTATCCCGATGGTGTAAAAGCTACTTTTACGTGTTTAACAAGTAATTCAAAAGATGATTACCAAATAAAAGTAATGGGAGATAAAGGAACACTAATCCTTGATTATGTTAATGCATGGTTCTTTCCGGAAGGGAATTACAAAAAAGAAATTCAGGAAATTGACGGAGTTTCAGGGGCTACTATCAAATGGGATGAAGGCAAAGGCATTCCACTTGATATAGAGCATGCAGATCCCAGTACTCAGGCTTTAATTGACTTTAAGAACAATATCTTGAATAATACAGTTCCCACATCAAATGTTACCACAGGCGCTAAAGCTGCGGTATGTGTTCAAATGGGTTTAGACGCTATGTATAACAATAAAATAGTTCAATGGAATAAAACATTGGTTTTATGATAAGCTCCTGCTAAAATAATGTAAGTAAGAAATAGAAAGCTTTATTAGATTTACTTCTGTTGCTAAGGAGGATAAAGATCAGGGGTAGATTAATGCAGATATTTTGGGACCTTGAAATTAAGGGGTAGTTATTGTTGAAGCAGGATTTCGCTATATCTGGAATCTATTACTATTGACTTCCCGGAATTCTTTTGCATATAATACCCACTGTGAACAAAACTGTTTCTATTATTTTCAGATACCAGTTTTAAATCTGATGGCCCGGAGTAATCAGAAGAAGTACCGTCTATAGTAATACTAAATGGGGTGGCTGGTAAACGGCAAACCAATTCACCATTCTGTATGGATACATCCAAATCCTTAAAATCATTAGCAATTGTATTGATCCTTAAGGCGCCAAGGTCATTTTTAATTTGGGCACTATTAAGCAAACGATCAATAGTAACATTGGAAGAAGTAGCGCTTAAAGTCAATATATTTACATCCTTTAAAGCCACTTCATCTGAGAAATTGATATTTAAGCTCCCATAATTCCATCGTTGTACTGACACCGGAGAATAGGAAGCCACAATATTTGTCTTCTCGCCATCTATAGTGGAGGCAAGCAACCTTGCATAAGACAAGGTTGCATTCATGTTTCTTGTATTCTCTGCCAGCTTAACCTCACCGTGTCTCACATTCATTTTGAGCTTAGTCGATTTTGGCATTTTAATCTTGATGGTCTTCTTTATCTTATAATTTTTTTCTTCTCCATCTGAAGATCGATAAAAAACATTAGGACTGTTTTTCCCTTGCCTGGAAATAATAACATTCCTGTGAACCTCACGTTGTTCATGCGCAATTCTTCTCTGCTCCTCCATGACCTCTCGTCTTTCTTCCTGGACTTCACGTCTAATTTGCTGAGCTTCCTTTCTCATTTCCTCCCTTTCTATACCCATTTCTTCTCTTTCCTTCATCATTTCTTCCCGAGCTTCTTCACGCTCCTCGACCCTTGCCTGCATCTCTTTACCCCACTCTTCCATTTCCTTTTGATACTCTTCATCAAAATTCTTTTCAAACTCCTTTGACCACTCTTTCAGGTACTTTTCACCATCTTTCTCATACGCCTCATAATCAAAATTTTTGAACTGCATTGGAGGCATCGGGGGCATAGGCATTTCCATTATTATTTCTGGAATTTCCGGAATATCAGGGATTTGTAAGTCAAGAAAAAGAGGTTCTATTTCGGGGATCTCGGGGAATTCAGGAATATGCATAATAATATTGTCATCACCATGTGCGCCTCTTAGAACCCAGGCATTTTCCCCACCCGTTTTTATAGATATTTCCTGACTATTGCCAAGGATTTTGATACCTCCATTATTAAAATACGCTTCTGCTTCTTCGGGAGTAGCGCCTTCGAGTTCGATAGTGGCTTCAATTACTACCTGATCCTTATTCCAGGTTGTAAATTCAATGTCGGCATGACTAGTGTTGATATCAACAACTGCCTCCTCCCCCACCGTGAATATTTCTTTATACTTTTTAGACTGAACTTGTCCATAGCCGCCAACTGTAAAGAGACAAAGACTCAGGGCAAAACTTTTAAACACTGTTTGATGTAACTTGTTCATTTTCTGATGATTTTAATTGATTTAATTTTTCTTTTAATTTCTGTAACAACTGTAACCTTAACTGTAAATTTTTGATAAGAGCATTAATGGTTTGATCATTTGGGCCAATTTCATTCAATTCTATATTTAACCTTTTGTATTCCTCATTCAATTCGGACAATCGGCGCATATAATCATCTACCATTGCCTTATTTTCATTAGAGACTTCCAATCGGGATAATTCCAGGTTTATATTAGCCACATAATAATTTTCTATTTTCTTTAATTCCGGGGAAAGATTCCCAAGAGAATAACCCTGATCTTTTGTATTCTCTGTTTCTGTTTCTACAATTGCTGGCTGTGGCAACGTATCGCCTTTATAATATATGCTGGTATAAATCCCCAGGCTAAAAAGTACTAATACTGAGGCTGCAATTTTTATAAAATAAAAAGTCGATTTTCTTTTTAAGGGCAACTCTTTATCCAATAATTCTGAAAATCGCTCTTCGTGCCCATCTTTCATTGGGTGACTTTTAGCCTTCTCCTCTTTGAACAATTCTCTAAGATCCTGTGCCATAACGTTTTTCTTTAAGTAATTCCTTTAAATGTCCTTTTCCCCTTAACAATCGCGTCCTGCTTGTGGTTTCTGTTAAATTCAATATTTCAGATATCTCTCTATGATCGTACCCCTCAATTAGGAAAAGCTGAACTACAAGCCTGTATTTTTCTGATAATTGATTTATTGCTGCTTTTACCTCATCTATTGATATTCCATCCTCTACAGACCAGTCATCATCTTCAACGATATGTATATTATTCTCATTAAGTTCCTGAAAGCGTTCCTTTTTAGATTTGAGAAAGTCTATACATTTATTGATTACAATTCGCTTTAACCATGCCCCAAATGTGACTTCACCTTTAAACTGATGGATCTTCTGAAATGCTTTAATAAATGATTCCTGTAAAACGTCTTCGGCATCATCGGGATCGCCTATAAAGCGCTTTGCAACATAATACATCCCATCGCAATACTGTCTGTAAAGCTTTATTTGTGCTTTACGATCGTTGGCTTTGCAACGCTCTACCATATCTATTTGAAACATTTGGCCGGTTTCCAATTTTTGTGCTAGTTGTTGTTATCTTAAGGACGAATGAAAAAATTACATGTTGCAAAAAACAAGTATTTTTAAGAAATTTTTAAATAACCCGCTTTGGAACAAGTTACAATTAAAAACGATTTTATATCCTTGAGTGTCCTTGATTATGGAGCTATTATTCAAAAAATCCTGTTTAAAGACCACGAAGGAAATACACTGAATTTAGTAGTGGGATTTGAGAATCCGGAAAATTATCTGGAAGATCAAATATCTTTAGGTGCCTGCGTTGGACGCTTTGCGGGAAGAATATCAAACGGGGGCTTCAACCTTAAAGGTAATTCCTATAATTTATACAGTGAAGACGGGGTACATCTTCATGGTGGAAATAGTGGCTTCGGAAAAAAATACTGGGTTTTTGATACTATCGAACACAATAAAGAATCATTTGTTAAATTGAGTTATCAAAGTCCTCATATGGAAGAGGGCTATCCGGGAAACCTTAAAGCCAGTGTGACTTATAGGCTGATTGGAAATTCACTGCACATTGTTCATGAGGCAGTTACAGATAAAACCACGGTTATTAACTTAACCAACCATTCCTATTTTTGCCTGGACAATACTAGATCTATTAATCACTATCAGCTACACTTACAATGTCCTGAAATATTGGAAACCCATGACAATTTGCTTCCAACAGGAAAGCTGATTTCCGTTGTGGATACAGATTATAACTTTCTTACCAAAAAGGAGATCGCAAAAAAACGGTTGGACACCCCTTATGTTGTTTCAAAAGATGCCAAAACAGTGGCTGAATTATATTCACCGGTCTCAGGAATTCTAATGAAAGTTGAAAGCAATCAACCTGCTGTTGTTGTCTATACTCCGTTAGAGTTTGCAGCTATTTGTTTTGAAACCCAAAACTATCCGGATGCACCCAACATCAAGTCATTTCCGTCGGCAATTCTAAATCCCGGAGAAACCTATTACAACCGGGCAATTTTTACTTTTGATTTAGTAACTTAGACAAACTAATCAGCACTTCAATAATATGAAAGTATTAAAATGGATTTTGATCGTATTGGCGGCATTGGCCTTACTTTTTTACTTTGTGGCAATGCCATATCTAAAAGAACAAACTAAGAAAAACAGTCCTCAAAAGACCGTTGTTTATACTGAAAATGGTATGGACCTTACACTAAAATACAGTAGTCCTTTTAAAAAGGGAAGGGTAATTTTTGGTGAACTGGTGCCTTACGATACTATATGGCGAACCGGAGCCAATGAACCTACTACTTTTACCACTAATTCCAAAATTTCTATCATCGATAAAGAACTTCCGGCTGGCACCTATTCAGTTTGGAGTATCCCCGGTAAAGAAAGTTGGCAGGTAATCCTCAATAAAAATGTTCCTGAATGGGGGGTTACATTAATAAGCGGCGGTAAAGAAACAACGCGTATAGCTGAAGAAGATGTCGTTAACGTTGAAGTGCCTGTTATTAATTTAACGGAAACAGTTGAAAGTCTTACTATAGATTTTGAAGATGACGGTCAATTGTTCTTAAGCCTTGAATGGGATAAAACTAAGGTTAGGATACCTATTAACAATTAACATTGGGTACAGAAAAAAATACAGGTACTAAAGGAGTTCTTCAGGTAAAAAAGCATCGTAAAAAGAAGCTCTCTGTTGAAGAGCTTACCCAAGGGGTATTTAATGGGAATAAAGCTATATTAGCAAGGGCAATAACCCTCGTGGAAAGTACAAGAAATGTAGATCTCACGAAAGCCCATACCTTAATTGAGAATTGCCTCTCCAAAGAATCGAAAAGTATAAGAATTGGCATTACAGGAGTGCCTGGTGTTGGGAAGAGCTCTTTTATAGAGGTTTTAGGCACAACACTTACAGGACTTGGCAAAAAAGTTGCTGTTTTAGCCGTAGATCCCACAAGTACCCGAAGTAAGGGAAGTATCCTTGGTGATAAAACACGTATGCAGGAACTGGTTAAAGATCCCAATGCTTTTATTAGGCCATCTCCTTCTGGTGAAACTCTTGGTGGAGTAGCCCGCAAAACAAGAGAATCTGTCATCCTATGTGAAGCTGCCGGTTTTGATATAGTCTTAATAGAAACCGTTGGGGTTGGTCAAAGTGAAACAGCCGTGCACAGTATGGTGGATTTCTTTTTGCTTTTAAAGTTATCAGGTGCTGGAGATGAACTTCAAGGAATAAAAAGAGGGATTATGGAGATGGCAGATGCTATTGCTATCAATAAGGCTGATGGAGATAATTTAAAAAGAGCACAACGGGCCAAAGTAGAATTTCAAAGAGCATTGCAGCTCTATCCTCCTAAAGAAAATGGATGGATCCCAAAAGTTAGCACTTGTTCCGCAATTGATAAAACGGGGATTATTGAAATTTGGGAAATGATTATACAGTTTTTAGAGACCACAAAAGACCATGGATATTTTGAGAAAAACAGACAAAATCAGAATAAATACTGGCTCATGCAGACCATAGATGAACTTTTAAAGCAGCAATTCTACAAGGCATCTTCGGTTAAAAAACATCTGGAAAATATGTTACAGCAGGTTTCTGAAGATAAAATTTCCCCTTTTCGGGCTGCAGAAGTACTTATGGCAGCTTATAGGAAAGAACTTAAATAAAAAGTATAAATTTGTCCCAACATTTAACCACCAGAATGAAGCCGGTTACCCTCTCACTTTTATCTATTGTTATTCCACTCTATAATGAAGAAGAAAATGTAGAACT
>NZ_JBATGR010000362.1:0-2921 GCF_049665975.1 Eudoraea sp. | reverse complement strand
GCTTAGAAATGCAACTAAAATTGTAGATCGACAGTAGCTAACACTGGCTACAACCTGCCAGCCCTCCTAAGACGGGCCTGCCAGCCTCTGGCCGATAAACCGGCAGGTATGTTCAACTCACTTATTTGCATCAATTAAAGAATAATCCTACATTTATCAAAACAACAAAGGTGAATGATTTCCGCCATTAGCAGCTACGCCCCCGGTGCGCAATAATCCCGATAGTTATCGGGACGGGAACCAAGCTTTGGCTCCGCGGCTTTTTAATACGCCGAAATAATAGCCTAACCGTTACAAACTATATGAAAAAAATAATCTTTGGAATAATAACTCTATTGGTTATTTCCTGTTATGAAAAATCAACAACGGAATTTTCATTAGATGGAACAACAAACGGAATTATAAATGGAACTGTTCTTTATTTGGACAATATTTCAGCCAAAAAATTAATAGATTCTGTAGTAGTTGAAAATAATTCTTTCAGTTTTAGAACTAAACTGCCAAAATCACCAATACAAGTAATTTTGAGAACAAAAGACTTCTCACATTACAGATTCTTATGGCTAGAAAATAATCCAATGACCTTTGATGCGAGTCAAATGAATTTTAGAAATGCAATAGTAACCGGTTCTAGTGAAGAAAATTTAAGCCAGACTTTAAGTAAAGAGATTGATTCACTACCTGGAGATGAGCATTTAAAAAAATATATAGAGTTTGTAAATAAACATCCCAATAGTATTCACAGTGCATTAGTACTCTCAACATATTCAAAAAATTGGGGAAAAGTTAAAACTAAAGAACTTTTTGGCCAATTTTCAGCAGAAAACAAGAACTCTGAATACGGAAAAAGAATTGCAAAGTATATTGAACTGAATAAAAACCCAAAAATTGGAGAGAAATATGTTGACTTTGAAATGGAAGATACTAACGGAGAAGTAAGAAAACTATCTGATTTCAATGGCAAATTGGTTTTATTGGAATTTTGGGCTTCGTGGTGCGGCCCGTGTCGCCAAGAAAACCCAAACTTGGTTAAAACTTATGAAAAGTATAATCCGAAAGGGTTTGAGGTTTTTGCTGTGTCATTAGATGATAGTAAAGAAGGTTGGAAAAAAGCCATAATAAAAGACGGTCTTGCTTGGACACACGTTAGTGACTTAAAAGGCGCAGATAATTCAGCTTCTCTAATTTATGGGGTTTATGGAATTCCTGACAATTATTTGATTGACCAAAACGGAAAAATAATTGAGCGAAATTTACGTGGAGAAAAGTTGAACGAAAAATTAAATGAATTACTTAACTAATGCCAGCTGATAATAGTGTATATCCTATAACAAGCCATATTCCATCCCGATAGCTTCTCCTTCGTAATACTATGGAGAAGGAGCTATCGGGACTCTAGAGTTTAAATAAAGGATAGTTTTTAAAAACAACAAAGGTAATTTTTACACCCATTTATTAAACAAGGGTAATTTTTTATTATATTTACCCTCGTAATCAAAACGAGTGTAAATTCAACCCTTAACACGTGGCCGTATTTAATAAAGATATTCCATATAACGATTTACCGCTACTCCCACCTAAAGGAGCATTGGAGACTACTGCGGTTTTACGAAAAACCATTGCGGCCAGTAGGGCATTATCTAAACTAAACGGAGCCATTACCAACTTGCCAAACCCTAGACTTTTTCTAGATACCATTCATTTACAAGAAGCAAAAGCAAGTTCTGAAATAGAAAACATCATTACCACCAATGATGATTTGTATCAAGCCCTTGTAGCCGATAAAAAATTTGATAACCCAGCCGCCAAAGAAGTGATTAGCTATAAAGAAGCTCTCTGGAACGGATTGGAACATCTCGAAAAAAAGCCGTTTATAACAACTAACCTCTGTATTGAGATTGTACAACATATCAAACAGAATACCTCAGAAATAAGAACAACCCCAGGAACCACCTTATCCAATAGCAAAGGGGAAACCATTTATACGCCGCCATCAGGAGATGTAATCATAAGAGATAAACTAGCAAATCTGGAAAAATTCATCAATGAGTCAAGTAAATTAGATCCACTTATAAAAATGGCCATGATGCATTATCAATTTGAAGCCATCCATCCCTTCCCTGATGGAAATGGGAGAACGGGGCGGATCCTACTCCTACTCTATCTAAAATTGGAAAAATTGCTGGATATACCTGCCATCTATCTAAGTGAATACATTATTGACAATAAAGCGGCCTACTATAAAAAACTGAGATTGGTCACTGAAAAACAAGACTGGGAAGGTTGGATCCTGTATATGCTGGACATGATAGAAACAACATCAAAAAATGGATTGCTCCGTCTTGAAAGTATTATAGCCCTAATGGATAATATGTCGATGGAAGTAAAAGATAAATTACCCAAAGCATATTCCAAAGAGCTGATAGAAATCCTGTTCCGGTTGCCCTATACCAAAAGGCAACATTTAATTAATGCCAAACTTGGAACGCCAAAAACAGTAGGCAATTATTTAAGAGACCTTGAACAGACAGGTTTTTTAAAATCCGTCAAGGTAGGAAAAGAGAAATTGTATCTCAATTACCGATTGATGGAAGTGCTGGAAAAAAATTAAAAAAGAGAGCTATATTTGTAATACATCATGGAGGTTGGTATCAATTACCTACAAAGAAGTTCATTTAAAATACAAGTACAATCCGGTGCGCCCGCCAAAGGCGGAAAGGCGATTCTGTACGCACTTTGAAAAGACAGGTTCTAACTATTTGAATATCAAATGATTATAGATAGGTTTCTAACTCCAGCTGAAGAAATAAATTCCAGGCACCAATTTCCAATAATTCTTTTAAATAAACAGATTTTAAATTTTGACCACAACCCCTGCAGGTTCAGCACACTTATTTGCGTCAATTAAAGATTAATCCTAC
>NZ_JBATGR010000361.1:0-2001 GCF_049665975.1 Eudoraea sp. | reverse complement strand
GCACTGCATGGCGATTTAAGCCAAAATCAGCGCGACCTGGTAATGAATTCTTTCCGTAAAAAACAAATTCAAATGTTAGTGGCCACAGATGTTGCGGCCCGTGGAATAGATGTAGACGATATCACCCATGTAATTAATTATCAACTGCCCGATGAAATAGAAACCTACACTCATAGGAGTGGGCGTACAGGAAGAGCAGGTAAATCGGGTATTTCAATGGTGATAGTCACCAGAAGTGAATTGAGAAAAATTCATGCTATAGAGAAAAAAATACAGCAAAAATTCATAGCTAAAAAAATACCTACAGGAATTGAAATTTGTGAGATTCAATTGTATCATTTGGCCAATAAAATTCGGACTACAGAAATAAATGAAGAAGTTAGTAATTATTTACCGGCTATCAACGACGTACTGGAAGGCCTTGACAGGGATGAATTAATCCAGAAAATTGTTTCAGTAGAATTTACCCGTTTCTTTAATTATTACAATAAAACCAAGGATCTTAATTCCTCTGAACCTGATCGCGGAGAAAAAAGGAAAGACAGGAATAGTGATTTTTCCAGCAACGGTTCTGTTCGTTATTTTATAAACGTAGGAGAACGCGATGGGTATGACTGGATGTCCTTAAAGGACTTTTTGAAGGATACGCTTCAATTAGGTAAAGATGATTTATTTAAAGTAGATGTTAAAGAAAGTTTTTCGTTTTTCAATACAGAAGCAGCTCTTAAGGATCAAATTTTAGAAACATTTACCGATTTTAAAATAAAAGGACGATTTGTAAACGTTGAAGTCTCCAATAGCCCCGAAGGTGGTGGTGGTAGAAGAAGGGATAGAGGACCAAGGAAGAGCAGAGACAGCAGGGACCGGGATAGAGGTCGTGGAAAAAAAGGAGAAGGCAGCTTTTCGAAAAGTGGTTCAAGAAGATCAGGATCCAAACAGGGTTCATCATCCGGAAATAGACGAAGTAAGAAAAGAGATGGTTTCTATTAGTTAATTGTATATTAAAAAATGTGCCAAGGCATCTATTTTTATTTTATTCGCATTATAAATTAGTATTGCACTAAATGAGGAAGTATTTATTGTGCTTGTTTTCATTAATCGGCTTTGCCGGGATATCACAGGAAAATGAAGCTGAGCAGAAAGAAGAAGAATTTCAGGCAGTAGTTATTAATGCACAATCCAATACCCCATTGGAAAGTGTACATGTTATAAACCTGAACAAGGTTGTAGGTACCATTACCAACTCCAAGGGTGAATTTTCTATGAAAGCCTCTGTTAACGATACGCTTTACTTTTCCTATTTAGGTTTTAAATCTCAAAAAATTCGTGTCACGAATGATATGTTTAAGTTTAAAGACACCGAGATTGCACTTACAGAGCTTGCATATGCTTTGGAAGAAGTAGTGGTTAAGCCATACGAATTAACAGGCTATCTTGAAATTGATATAAAAAACCTACCTATTAATACATCATATCAATATAGTATCTCTGGATTACCCACTAGTTATGAGGCTGGAAGCAAAAATCCGAGTGCGGTAACAAAGGTATTAGGCTCCATCCTTAATCCAGCGGATCTACTTCGAAATTTATTTGGAAAACAACCCAACCAAATGAAAAAATTGAGACTTATAAAAGATGATGAGGATATCAGAGATCTCCTTGCCTCTAAATTTGATCGTGAAACACTTACCGAATTATTGCAAATTGATGAATTTGATATTAATGATATCCTTTCTAATTGCAATTATTCAACTTCCTTTATAAAAACAGCCAATGATTTGCAAATACTGGACGCAATTAGCAGCTGTTATGAAGAATTCAAAGTGCTCAACCGAAAAAAGTAAATTAGGAGGTAGGCCTCCATTTTCAGCATATTTAATCAATGTAGGAATAGCCTTATGAAACAATTTAAAGGCTCTTGAAATAAATTTTCTTATTCCGCATTCATTTTATAGCTTTAGGCAAAATCTATGAACATGAAAAAACTGCTTATTGCAATTG
>NZ_JBATGR010000360.1:0-1695 GCF_049665975.1 Eudoraea sp. | reverse complement strand
GCTCAGTTGGTTAGAGCATCTGACTGTTAATCAGAGGGTCCTTGGTTCGAGTCCAAGAGGGGGAGCGCCGAAGTAGAGCGGAGCTCACTTCATCGCAATACCAAAGCCATTCACGAAAGTGAGTGGCTTTTTTCGTGGGAAAACTTGGGCGAGAAGTCTATCCGCGGCAGTTCGCCTTGGCCAACAAAGGAGGAAGCCCTACTACAAAGCCATTAATATCAAAACCCATGTATAATGCATGGTTTTTTTGTTTTTATCCCACATTTTATCGCATATTTCGAACATTAGGAATTCTTCTAGTCATAAATGACTCCTTATTAGAGGTCCAAGTCCTGCCTCGAGTACAGATGCAAGTAAAAACCGTATGCAATGTGTGCTTTTGTCTATTCAAAATGTTTGAGCTGGGATGATCATTTGTTCCGGCAGTATCCGTCAAAAAAGACCAAAAGAAATATATCCTAATGAAGGTTTTGCTTCGTAAATTAGTGTTAGATATTTTTAGGGGACAATTATCGATTTAGAATGAGGTCAGGTTTGAGAATTTGTTGTTTATTTATTGGAGTTTTCCTTTACTCAACAGAATATTCTTTCTCTCAGAATACAAGTGACTCACTTAATTCAGTGAAGCTGGTTGGACTGAAATTTCATCTAGGTTCGGTACTTATCCACAGCAGGGAACTCAGACCTATTGAAGATTCCTACCCTACGGGAATTGAATTGGATTTGGCCTGGCACAAAATATCACAAAAAGCCTGGGAGTCATGCATGTGTTATCCGAAACTAGGCATTGCGCTCACCTACTGGGGTTTTGACAATAAGGAAGTGCTTGGCCAGGGTATAACAGGACTCTTTTACATAGAACCTGTATTTAATACCAAGGGAAGAGTAAATTATTCTGTGCGGGCAGGTCTTGGTTTATCATATCAGAACTCCCCATATGATCCGGTTTCAAACCCGGATAACCAGAGCTATAGTACCCATATAGGCTTTCCCCTGCAACTGGGAGGAACGGTGCACTTCAGAATAAAATCCCGTTGGTTACTAAATGGGACACTGGTATATAATCACATTTCCAATGGGGGAGTCCGCCAACCCAATAAGGGTATTAACTGGCCCTCTCTTGGTATTGGTATGGCCTATTATCTAAAAGAATTTGAATTTAAGAAAAGAGCTGTCAAAAACTGGCGAGATCTTGGACCGCCTCAAAAAAGGTGGGATTTTACATTTTTTATTGCCTATGAAGAACCGAGAGATAATCTATTCCTGCTTTCCCCGGGACTAGAAATCAAATGGAGCAGACAATTTGCCAGGGTAAACGCTTATACCCTCGGAGGGGAGGTCATGTATGATAACGGTACCGGGTTCGTACTTGATCAGAACGGTGATGAAAGTAGTCCGGTGAAGGCTGGAATGGCTATTGGTCATGAGTTCTTACTAGGGAAGTTTCTTTTCAGTCAGCAATTTGGGGTATATTTCAGCAATACTAATCCCATGCACTCAGATGTGTATCAGAGATACGGGCTAGTATACAGGATTACCAAGAACTTTAGCACTGGAATTAGTCTGAAGGCGCATGGACATGTGGCGAACTTCCTTGATTTTAGGGTGGGTATTTCACTTTGAGACTAGAAATAATACAGATTCTCGTGCACTTAGAATTAAGAACCGCATCGAATACATTAGAATCCTCTTAAA
>NZ_JBATGR010000359.1:0-5238 GCF_049665975.1 Eudoraea sp. | reverse complement strand
AAAGAAGGTCATGAAATTGATAAAAAGTATATCATTATCAAAGGAGGAACAATTAAGCGCGCAGGACCTTATGAAGCTCAAATTAGACTTCATAGAGATGTAGTTGTCGAATTTCCTTTTGAAGTTGTGCCGGAAAAGAAGTAAACCATATTGGTTGATAACTTAAAAGAGCTATGCCTGCATAGCTCTTTTTTTTTTATATTTTTATTCTCCGATAATCTAACAACTAAACTCAAAACCAATGAAAATCACATCACTTCTAAGCCTTATTCTTCTATGTATTGGATTTAGTGCTAATGCGCAGGTTACCAGCTCTAACATCAGGGGGTCTGTACTTGATGATCAGGGCGTCCCACTTTTAGGAGCAAATATAATTGCAATCCATACGCCTACAGGAACTAAGCATGGTACAGTGACTAATGAAGATGGACGATTTAACCTCTTAAACCTTAGGGTAGGAGGCCCATACGAGCTTACAATTTCTTACATTGGATATAAAACACAAACCCAAAATGATGTTTACCTATCCTTAGGTAAAACATTTAATATAGATGCCCAATTGGTATCTGAAAGCCAGGCTCTTGATGAAGTTACTGTAACTTCTGATAGGGGTGGAACTTTTGGAAGCGATCGTACAGGTCAGGAAACCAGTATAGGGAATAGGGAGTTAACCAGATTACCAACCATTTCGAGGTCGGCTTCAGATTTTACAAGACTTGATCCTACTGCGTCTTCAGGTGCTTCCGGGACATCATTTGGTGGCAGAAATGACCAGTACAACAATTTTTCTCTTGATGGGGCAATTTTTAATAATCCATTTGGATTGGATGCTGCTACACCCGGGGGGCAAACCAATGCCCAACCTGTTTCATTGGATGCTATAGATCAGATACAAGTGACAACAGCACCTTATGATGTTACGCAATCCGGTTTTACCGGAGCGTCTGTTAATGCTGTAACAAAAAGTGGTACCAATGAATTTTATGGTACGGTATATGGCTTCTTTCGTAATGATGATATGACAGGAGGAAAAATTGATGGTGATAAAGTTTTTAAAACGGGATTAGAGCAAAAACAATATGGTGTTAGTATTGGGGGCCCTATCGTAAAGAATAAATTGTTCTTTTTCGTGAATTTTGAGCGCGATGAGTTAACATCCTTAGGAACAGACGGTTTTGTGCCTAATACCGGTACCGGGGAAATAAATGAGAGTAGGGTATTGGAATCCGATTTTCAATTAGTCGATAATTTACTGCGCCAGGTAGTAATAGGTCAGGATGACAGTGGAAATGACATTTTCTATAACCCTGGGAGATACACAGGATTTAACTTTGACCAAGAATCTACCAAAGGGATAATAAAACTTGATTGGAATATTAATGATAATAACCGATTGGCAATTATTTATAATTTCCTCGATGCATCTAAGGGTAAACCAGCTAATAGAGATGCTATTACCTTTAGGGGTCCAAATACACAAACTTTACAGTTTGAAAATGCGGGTTATGAAATAAATAATAAGATTTCATCCATTCAATTGGAACTTAATTCTAAATTAACAGATAATGCTACAAACAAATTGCAGGTAGGATACACCCATTTTGATGATTTCAGGAATCCTTTCTCTTCGCCAGCACCAAGTATTGTAATTTTGGATGATACCGGGAGTTCAAATTATATTATTGGAGGTCATGAGCCCTTCTCCATTAATAATACATTGGACCAAAAAGTGTTTCAGGTAACAAACAATCTCAACTTTTTTCAAGGAGACCATACATTCACTATTGGTTTCTCCTTTGAAAAATTTGAGTTTGACAACTCTTTTAACTTAGGGGCATACGGTGCGCAGGGAGTTTTCTTTCCAACTACAACGATTACAGATTTTCCAAATTTCGCAAGCTCAGGAGCACTTCAGCAATCATTTGATGATGCTATTGCAACTAATAATGCGTTTAATGCTGCCGGAACGGGAAACCCGGGCGGATGGGCACTTGCGGAAACCAATGTGGGTCAGTTATCCTTTTATCTGCAGGATCAATGGGATATTAAGGAAAACTTCAAACTTACTTATGGCATTCGCTTTGACAAACCCTTGTATTTTGATACGTCAGAAAAAGTCAGGGAAAATATAGAGCGAAAAGGAGGTGCAATGGGAACTTATATTCCATCTATCCAATATTTTGACCCGGCTACCAATGAACCTATATTTCTTGACTCAGAAAAAATGCCAACCAATAAAATATTACTCTCACCAAGGGTTGGGTTTAATTGGGATGTGAAAAGTGACAAAACACTTCAAGTAAGAGGAGGAACAGGAATTTTTACAGGAAGATTTCCTTTTGTATGGTTAGGTAACCAGGTACAAGGGGTAGATTTTTTCTTCTATCAGATAGTAGATCCAGATTTCAGATGGCCACAGGTTTGGAGAACAAATGTAGGTGTTGACAAACAATTTGAAGACGGATTAATTTTAACGGCAGATTTGTCTTATACGAAGGATATTCATGCAGCTCATGTTCAAAACTGGGGACTTAGCTCTCCTTCTCTGACGTTAAGCGGAGTTGATAACCGTGCGGTTTATTCAAACGATGATAAATCACAAATTTTCGGAGGACCTACAAACGCTTATGTGTTTACCAATTCCGATAAAGGAAGAATTTGGAACGCTTCTGTGAAAGCACAAAAAACATGGCGTAATGGAATATACGCAATGGCTGCATACAGTTTTTTAAACGCAAAAGAAGTAAACTCTATAGACGCGGAAATCACTGGTGATGCCTTTGCGGGCAATGCCATAGTTGGCGATGCAAACAAAGATGTGCTTGCTTTTTCAAGATATGGTGATACCCACAGGTTTATTGGGGTTTTCTCAAAAGGTTTCTCCTCAGGGACCACAGTTTCGGCATTCTTTGAATATGCAAAAAGTGGACGTTATAATTATATTTATGGAGGAGATATCAATAATGACGGATCGAGTATAAACGACTTGCTCTATATTCCAACCGCATCGGAAGTAACCCAAATGGCTTTTAGCGGCCCGGGCCAGGCCGAAGCCTTTGAAGCATTTATTCAACAAGATGATTACTTAAGTGGTCGAAGAGGCCAATATGCTGAGCGCTATGGTGCCTTAGCTCCCTGGAGAGGAACTTTTGATATAAAAGTCCTGCAGGATATAAATATTAATGACAAGAACAAATTTCAAATAAGTCTTGATATACTTAACTTCGGAAATCTTCTTAATTCTAATTGGGGTGTTGTGCAGGCCCCCAATTTTGATCAGTTAATGGGTGTAAGTGTTGACGATTCCAATACGCCTACCTATACTTTTGATCCAAGTCGAAATACTACTTTTGGCGCTGTTACATCAGAGATCTCAAGATGGAGAATGCAGATTGGGGTACGTTATATTTTTAACTAAACAACATTTGTTTTTAATAGGGCTGCACGTTTTGTGCGGCCTTTTTATTTTTTCAAAATGAAATATACAAGGCTAACAAAAGAGCAATTTGAAGAATTGCATAATGAGTTTATCAATTTTCTTGCAACTCAGTCTATTACAGCAAACGAATGGGCTACTATCAAGAAAAATAAACCTCAGGTTGTTGAAGAGGAATTAGATGTATTTAGTGATCTGGTATGGGAAGGTGTGCTGAGTAAGGTTACTCATCTGGAGAATATTTCCAGACAGCAGATGCACTTATTCCATTTAACTGATAAGGAAATGAAACTGATTTCAGTTAAAATATTAAATCCGGATATTGATCTAAATACTGCTCTTGGGTTTAATTGGTTTAAAAAGAACTGGCAATCAGATTTTGTTGAATACCTCAATGCTTCCAAAGCTTATACAGAGGATAAGAATCTGGATAAATTTAAACTTATACAGGAAGGTGCGGTTATTACCAAAGGAGAATTATACCAATGGTTTGATAATATTATTGGATAATATTAGACATCTGTCTTAGACAGCTTTGTACAAACAATTATATTTGCAGCAGTTAGCATAATTTATGGCACAAAAACCATCCATACCAAAAGGGACAAGAGATTTTTCTCCTACGGAAGTTGCCCGACGTAATTACATAATTTCCATTATTAAAAAACATTTTGAGAGCTTTGGCTTCCAGCCTATAGAAACCCCTGCTTTCGAAAACTCAGAAACCCTTATGGGAAAGTATGGGGAAGAGGGTGACCGGTTAATTTTTAAAATTTTAAATTCCGGCGATTTCATAAGCAAAGTGGATGATGATACCTATAACTCCAAAAACTCAAAGTCTCTTACCCGTAAAATTTCAGACAAAGCATTGAGATATGATCTCACAGTACCTTTTGCGAGATATGTGGTAATGCATCAGAATGAAATAGATTTTCCATTTAAACGCTATCAGATCCAACCGGTATGGCGTGCAGACAGACCTCAGAAAGGTAGGTTCCGGGAATTTTTTCAGTGCGATGCGGATGTGGTTGGTGCAAATTCTCTTCTGCAGGAAATAGAATTCATACAATTGTACGATGCCGTTTTTACGGATTTAAATTTGAAGAAGGCAACGATAAAACTGAATAATAGGAAGATTTTATCAGGCATTGCTGAGCTTATTGGCGAAACAAATCGACTCGTAGATTTTACTGTAGCCCTCGATAAACTAGATAAGATTGGCAAAGAGGGGGTTATTAATGAAATGTTGAATAAAGGAATTTCTCCTGAAGCAATCGAAAAAGCGAAACCGCTCTTTGAACTTACAGGTACAAATTCTGAGCAATTAGAACGGCTTAAAGACTTTTTGAAGGAATCTGAAGAAGGCAGTAAGGGGGTTGAGGACCTTGCCTTTATATTAGATGCATTTGGTGAATTAGGATTGATTTCTGCTCAGCTTACTTTAGATGTTACATTGGCAAGAGGGCTAAACTATTACACGGGTACCATTTTTGAAGTAGCGCCACCTGCTGAAGTAAGTATGGGATCTATTGGTGGTGGTGGACGGTATGATGATCTTACGGGAATTTTCGGGTTAAAGGATATGAGTGGCATTGGAATTTCCTTTGGGTTAGATCGAATATATCTGGTTATGGATCAATTGGGCCTCTTTCCTGATAGCATTGGCAGGGCATTAGACGTATTATTTTTGAATTTTGGTGAGAAAGAGGCTATGGCTTCATTAAAATTAATGGGTAAGCTAAGGAAAGCAGAAGTGAAGGCCGATCTTTATCCTGATTCTTCCAAAATGCAGAAGCAAATGA
>NZ_JBATGR010000358.1:0-4750 GCF_049665975.1 Eudoraea sp. | reverse complement strand
GGAAATTTATTGAGGTTGTCACATGGCCTTGGAAAATTCTCAACGTCTTCAAATTCTGGCATATGCTCCATTTTTCCATGCAGATCGAAGCTTCTCCCATGGTAACCGCAAATCAATTTTTTAGCAGTCTTTGTACTTTCCACGACTAAATTCCCGCGATGCGTGCACACGTTTGTAAGACAGGAAATCCTGTCTTCCTTATCCCGGGTTAAAAGCATGGGTTCAGTTAAAAAGTTATCAAGCAAAATAAATGGATACGCGTTCTGTCTGGAATCCACCAAACCCTCATGTCCAATCCATTGCCAGGACCTGTAAAAAATGCGTTCCCTAACTGCCTCAAAAAAAACAGGATTGCGATAAAAAGAAGCGGGTAAAGTTTCTGCCTTAGTTATATCCGGGTCTATTTTAAATTTTTCCGTCACGAGTAATTTAATTTGTACATTTAAAAATATATAATTCTTTTCAGAACCAGCCAAAACCAATGAACCAAAGCAAGAATAAAAAAAAACTCGGGCTATGGATGAGTACGTCCCTGGTAATTGGAAATATGATTGGTGCAGGTGTTTTTCTTATGCCTGCCGCTCTTGCAGCCTATGGAGGAATCAGTATTATTGGATGGCTAGCTTCTTCAATGGGTACTCTTGTTCTGGCATTGGTTTTCAGTAAGTTAAGTAAATTGTTTCTCAATAAAAGTGGGGGACCCTATGCTTATACAAGAGCCGGGTTCGGGGACTTCGCCGGATTTTTGGTGGCCTGGGGATATTGGATTTCCATTTGGGTTGGTATGGCAGTAATGGCCATCGCCTTTGTAAGTGCTTTAACAGTGTTGTTTCCGATGTTAGAGGAAAATTCGATCGCTTCGGTCTTGACCGGCCTAGGTGCTATTTGGTTGCTAACCTGGGTAAACTCCAGAGGCGTCAGGGAATCAGGAAAAATACAAGTTGTAACAACCTTACTTAAATTAACCCCTTTACTAATGATTATTGTTGGGGGCTTTTTCTTTTTTAATATTGACAACTTTATACCTTTCAATGTAAGTGATTCATCAAGTTTTGAAGCCATAGCTATAACTTCAACTATGACCCTCTATGCTTTTTTGGGATTTGAGAGTGCAACTATTCCTGCAGATAATGTAAAAGACCCCGGGAAAACCATACCGATGGCTACCATGTTAGGAACAATTATAACCACTTTGGTTTATATATTGGGAACAATAGCGGTCATGGGGATGGTTCCACTTCAGGAACTTGCGGTGTCGCCAGCACCATTCGCCGATGCCATGGGGATTATGACCGGGGAATTAGGACGTGAGCTGGTTGCTGGTGGTGCAGCAATTGCTGCTTTTGGAGCACTTAACGGATGGATCCTAATTGTTGGTCAATTACCAAGGGCGACCGCAAAGGATAAACTCTTTCCAGGAATTTTTAAAAAGGAAAACAAACGAGGTGTCCCTGTTTATGGGATGCTGATCGGCAGTGCCTTGGCCTCAGGGGTAATGCTAATGAATTATGCCGAAGGCCTGGTTGAGCAATTCAGGTTTCTAATTTTACTTGGCACCTTGACTGCCTTAGTTCCGTATCTCTTTACTTCGGCTGCCTACGTTAGTATACTTTTAGAAAAAAAGCTGCCCTCACAACCATGGTTGGGAATATATGGTATGGGTAGTTTGGCTTTTTCTTACTCTCTTTGGGCCATTTTCGGGGCAGGTGAAAAGGCTGTGTTTTGGGGATTTATTTTGTTAATGGTCGGAATACCCTTTTATGTATTTGTGAAATGGAGAAATAAAGATTCCACATAATAATTATTCGATGCAATATACCTGTCAATCTGAGTACAAAAAATTGGAATCCGTTTTCATCAAAACCGCTGAGGAAGCTTTTATTAATGAAGAGAAGCTAAAAAAAGAATGGCTTGCCCTTAATTACCTTTCCAAACCTGATCTGACCAGGGCAAAAGAGGAGTATAAGACCTTTAAAAATTTGCTTGCCAAAGAAGTGCCTCACATAAGTTGCTTCCCTAAGTCTGCATCGGTTGCTATAGATTCCATTTACTGCAGGGATGCCAGCATAGCCACGGATTATGGAATGATTATTTGCAATATGGGCAAACAAGCAAGGGCTTTGGAACCCAGCGCACAAATGAAATACTTTGAAGCTAATAAACTTCCAATTCTGGGAACCATAAAAACCCCGGGTACTCTTGAGGGAGGTGATGTGGCCTGGTTAGACAAAAATACTTTGGCAGTTGGGCATACTTATCGTACTAATTCATCTGGAATTAGACAGCTAAAAGAATTGCTGGCCCCATATAATATTGAAGTGGTGGTGGCAGAACTACCCCATTATAAGGGTGCTTCAGATGTGTTTCACTTAATGTCTATATTAAGTCCGGTAGATAAAGATCTGGTAGTCGTTTATTCCCCGCTGATGCCAATTTCATTCAGAAATGAATTACTACATCGTGGTTTTAGTTTTATTGAGGTGCCGGAAAGTGAATTTGAATCTATGGGCTGTAATGTGCTGGCCATTGCCCCCAGGCAATGCATAATGGTAGCAGGTAATCCTTATACCGAAAACGCTTTACGCGCAGAAGGATGTACTGTTTTTACTTATATGGGACAGGAAATCAGTTACAAAGGTGGTGGTGGTCCTACATGCCTTACCCGACCAATCCACAGAATGGATTAAACCTTACATCTTCAGATAGAAATCTTTTGTCAGATTTATATAATCTTCTGTAAACTCGTGTCTTGACTTTTCAATAATTAATTCATTTGTCAATACCTCGGTTTTTTTAAAATGGAATTCTATTAGGCTTCTCTTAACTTCAGAATCCGGATGTCCTTTTACTCTCAGTAAACGTACCGGATAAAGTTCAAATTTCAGTGCCTGCTGTAGTAAGCTCTTTTCTTCTTTAAAAGGAACTACAATCGCAAAACTTCCATTTTTGGAAAGCAATTCAGACACTCCTTTTAAAAGAAGATTGAAAGGGAGGGAACTATTCTGTCTGGCCTGGTCCCTGGCAATATTACCGCTGGTAACTTGTTCAGAATAAAAAGGGGGATTTGAAATGATAAGATCATATTTATCATCTATTTCATCAAGGAATTCATCAAGCGAGGCATGATAACAAAACAGTCGGTCTGACCAGGGTGAAGCTTCGAAGTTCTCCACACATTGTTCAAAAGCTTCCTCATCTATTTCAATGGCATCGATGGTATTTGCATAACATCTTTGAGCCAGCATTAACCCAATGATACCAGTACCGGCACCAATATCCAAAACTGATTCAGGTGAATTAGAGATGTTCGTCCAGGCGCCCAATAAAACGCCATCTGTACCTATCTTCATGGCACAGCGATCCTGATAGATGGTGAATTGTTTAAATTTAAATGGTTTTCTCATTCAATGGTACCCGCCGGTCTGTTTTCAGTTCCGTTCATTTCCTTCAATGAATCCCCTAATTTATTTCGCATCGTATCTGCCAGTTGTTTAATTTTTTCGACTACTTCAGGATATTTACCTGCTACGTTTGTAGTTTCACTTAAGTCAACCGAAAGATCATAGAGTTCAATTTCTTTTAAATCAAAATACACATAATCACCGGGCAGACCATCCTTGCCTGGCTGTTGACCTTCCATTGTTCTATAATTATGAGGGAAATAAAGTTTCCATTTATCATACCTGACACCGTGAAGTTCGTTCACTCTGTAATAAAAATAATAAGCCTCCTGGGGGCTTTCTTTACTATCCCCACTAAGTAATTTCCAGACACTTTTACCGTCGATAATACCATCAGGTAATACAGAACCTGTTATTTCGGCCAGCGTAGGTAAAATATCTATGGCCATAACTGGGGTATCAAGATTCCGGCCTCCTTTTAACCCATTGGGGTATCTTATTATAAATGGTTCTCTATGACCCCCTTCCCAGGCCGTACCTTTTCCTTCTCGAAATGGCAAAGCACTTCCCGCATGATTCCCGTATGATAACCAGGGACCATTATCTGAAGTGAAGATAACTACCGTATTCTCATCCAGATCAGTCGCTTTTAAAGCATTTAAAATCTGTCCTACAGACCAATCAATCTCCATTATAACATCACCATATAATCCTCTTCCCGACTTGCCTTCAAACTTTTCAGAGACAAACAAGGGCACGTGGGGTTGCGGATGGGGCACATACAGGAAGAAGGGACGATCTTTATTCCTGTTTATAAAATTTACGCTTCTCTCCGTGATTTGTGTGGTTAATTGAGACTGGTTAGTTAAGGTGTCTATTATAGTTTCGTTCTCATATAATGGTAAAGGTCCAAAATTAAAAACCGGACCCTGTTGGGGATGCAGAGGCCACATATCGTTGGAATAGGGAATACCAAAATACTCATCAAACCCGTGCTTGGTTGGTAAAAAATCCGGATGATCCCCTAAATGCCATTTCCCAAAAATACCGGTGGAATATCCCTTTGCTTTAAGCATTTCGGCTATGGTGGTTTCAGAAGCATTAAGCCCGATTTTGCTATCGGGCATAAAGGCATTATGGATTCCTATGCGATTTGGATAACAGCCGGTTAACAGCCCCGCCCTTGAGGCCGAGCAAACTGCCTGGGCAGCATAAAAACTACTTAACATAATGCCTTCATTTGCCATCTGATCCAGGTTGGGTGTTAAGATGTCATCAGCTCCGTAAGCGCCAACATCCTGATACCCCTGATCGTCGGTGAAAATAAGCACAATATTAGGTGGGGCGGC
>NZ_JBATGR010000357.1:0-7434 GCF_049665975.1 Eudoraea sp. | reverse complement strand
GTACAAGTATTTGAAATGTCCGAATTTTTCGAAGAGGACTTTTTTAAAACCAAAAAGGTAGTCTATTTGCCAATGAAGTATAAGGGAAACAGTTAAAGCATCAACATCATATTAAAGGAGTACCTGCAATTTTCTGCGTAGGTTTTGATGAAGTTGATTAGTTTTTTCAAACTTACTTTTTTTGAATTAGACTTAGTATTCGCTGTCATTATTTTGATTTAGAGTTTTGTACAATCTAGTATTTAAAAATTAATTTACAATTAATTAACGTTAAATTTACATTAAAATTGTAAAATGACAAATCTAAAATAGTTAAAATGCTGAAAATGTATTGTTTAAAAGAAGATTTAATAAACTAATATCAGGGATGTGTAGGGCTCATTTAAAAGAAAGTATGTTACAAATTAAAATTGGTTTGTAATTGCTGACTTTTTTTAAAATTTTAATTTTAAACCGGAAGATGGAGAATTATTCATATTGGCTGCCTTAATAATGTCAGTCTTATACTTAGCCGGAACAACCTGCCATCCATTATAAATTTCTCCATTTATGTAATACCTGTCATTACTTTTTGTCATTGCGGTTTCTGTCATCAATTTATAATAAGAAGCTGGTGCATTTTTGCCTGCGCTATCTCCATGCAAGACCAATTCGAGAACTCCATCACCGTCAACATCAGATTGTATCCAATTCAATTCCAGTATTTTATTATAAGTACCATCAGACATCATTTTAATAATATTATTGTTAAAGCCGTCAATTATTTTTTGCGCATCCGGAATATCCTTTAAAATGGCAAAGTGAAGAGGTTGCACCAAAAAAGCTTCTTTACCAATTTCAAGGAATTTGCGAATATCATTTAGTTGATAAGTTAGTAAATAGGATATCAGTAATTCATCAACCAACATATAATCTGCCTTGAAAGTTAATAATTTCTCCAGATTTCCCTGATCACTTTTACCTGGAATAAGAACTACATCCAGATTGGTATAAACGGAGGATCCATATGCATAACCACTAATAATCGCAATTCGTTTATCCTTTAATTCACTTAGTGATTTTGCACTTACATCACTGCCTTTTCTCCCTACTAAAATCAAACGATTTTCAAGATAGGGTTCAGAATAAAGCAAATAATTTTCCCGATCTTCTGTTTTCCATAATGTGGGACTTCCCTGGTAAGTACCGTCGATAATGCCTTCCATTACCGGGTCAAATCCTGTTATAGTCAAATCCATTTGGATACCTCCTCTTAGAAGTGCCTCCTTTACTAATTCAAGGGCGAAACCTTTTTCCCCTTCTACATTTGAAAAGGGAGGCCATATATCAGAAGCTAATTTTATATTCTGATTCTGAGAATACAAAAATAAACACGGAAGTGAGAGGAAAAGCAGAAACAATTTTTTCATGGCAATGGATCGTTAATGGTAAAAAGCACCTTAAGATAAATCAATCAGCCCGAAAGTAATGTTAAAAAGGAAACAATAATTGATTCTAACAGATTTTTGGAATATAGCACAATTATCTCTTCACCTTTTCGGTATAAGAGCCTTGTGTGTTAAAAAATTAAAGATTACTCCCTCTGTCCTTTATCCCAAAAACGGATAGCGATAATCCTCGGGAGTTACAAAAGTTTCTTTAATTAACCTCGGGGAAACCCATCGAAGCAAATTTTGAGCAGAACCTGCTTTGTCATTAGTCCCTGAAGCCCTGGCACCACCAAAAGGTTGCTGTCCCACAACAGCCCCCGTAGGTTTGTCGTTTATATAGAAATTACCTGCACAGTTCTGAAGTGCTTTCGTGGCTTCATTTATTGCATATCGGTCTTTTGCCAAAACGGCACCTGTAAGTGCGTATTCAGAAGTAGTATCAACTAATTTTAGTGTTTTGACCCAATCCTTATCTTCATAGACATAAATTGTAACTACCGGTCCGAACAATTCGGTTTCCATAGTAGAATAATGAGGATCTGTGGTTAGTATAACCGTTGGTTCTATAAAATAACCTTTGGATTTATCATAATTACCACCAACAATTATACTAGCATCCTTATCTTTTTTAGCCTGATCAATATAGGAAGCTAATTTGTCAAATGATCCTTCATGTATTACAGCTGTAATATAGTTGCTCATATTTTCAGGAGATCCCGGAGGGTTGAATGATTCCACGTCCTGCTTTACCAAATCCAGGATTTCGGCAGAAGTAGATTTTGGTAAATAAACACGAGAGGCAGCACTACATTTTTGGCCCTGGAATTCAAAGGCGCCACGCGTAATTGCCGTAGCTACCTGCTGAGGTTTTGCTGTTGGATGAGCAATTATAAAGTCCTTACCACCAGTTTCACCAACAATTCTTGGATAGGTTTTATAACGGTCAATATTATTCCCAATCTGTTTCCACAAGGATTTAAAAACATGGGTGCTTCCGGTAAAATGAATTCCCGAAAAGTGGGCACTGGCTAAAATGGTTTCTGTAATCATTACAGGATCACCGTAAACCACATTGATTACGCCATCTGGCAGTCCAGCTTCCTTAAAAATATCCACAATAACCTTGGCTGAAAAAATTTGACTATCACTGGGTTTCCATACTACAACATTACCCATCATAGCTGCGCTTGCAGGAAGATTGCCCGCTATCGCTGTAAAGTTAAAAGGGGTAATTGCATAAATAAAACCTTCTAGAGGTCTGTATTCCACCCGATTCCAGATGCCTTCAGATGATTCAGGTTGTTCCGCATATATCTGAGACATATAAGATACATTAAACCTGAGGAAGTCTATTAATTCACAGGCGGCATCAATTTCTGCCTGATGTATGGTTTTTGACTGCGCCAACATAGTCGCCGCATTAATTTTAGCCCTGTAGGGCCCGGCAATAAGATCTGCAGCTTTTAAGAAAATACTGGCTCTTTGTTCCCAAGGTAAAGAGGCCCATGCCGCTCTGGATTTGAGTGCATTATCTATGGCCAAGCTAACATGACTTTTTTCGGCAAGATGATACTTGCCCAAAATGTGTTTATGATCATGGGGAGGTGACATTGTTCGGGTATTCGATGTTGTTATTTCATCACTTCCAATATATAAAGGAACTTCAAGACTTCCATTGAAATATTCTTTATATTGCTTTAAAACCTCGTCTCTTTCCGGAGTGCCCGGAGCATAACTTTTTATTGGTTCATTAATAGCCAGCGGGACTTCAAAAAAACCTTTACCCATAATCAATTTTATTAGTTAAATTTTCATGTCAAAGGTACTAAAACCCCAAACGTTTATAAAATTTAAACAAAGTAAAAGGAATCATTAATTCAGTGCGAATGGTGCACTGAATTTAAAAGAAGGAATGTAGACTCTGAATTTTTCATTAGTGGTGAAATTGACCATATTATAGTGGCCTTTCATTGCTCCAATAGGAGATGCAAGCAGGCATCCGGAGCTGTAAGTATGGGATTCCCCTGGTCTAATAACGGGTTTTTTTCCGATAACACCTTCACCATCTAAAATTTCAAAGTCATTTAAAGCATCATATATCTGCCAGTGCCTTGAAGTTAATTGAACAGAATCTTTACTTTGATTTTCTATAGTAATGGTATACCCAAAAGCAAAATGCATTTTATAGTTTTTAAAGAAGGTGCCTTCAAAACTAGTATTCACTGAAATTTTTATGCCTTTGGTAACTTGTGTAATCATCTTTTTCATGCTAATAAATAACGGTATTTCTCAATATGAGTAGCATATCCGTTATATCTGCTAAAATAAAAAAAATCGTATTAGGCCCTTTTAATTTAACATTAGTTTGAGATAATGGGGCTCAAATTCAAATGAGTCCTAAAATCATTTTATAATGATAATGAATATTAAAACCAATCCTAGGGGGCCAAGATAGATAATAGCAACTGATTATGAAAGCTTCAGATTGAATTATCGGTGTATGTATATTTTTTTCTGGTGTATTTCTGTCTAATAATCCCATAAATATGGGGAATTGACAGATTTCTCTGCTTTATAATGACCTTGATTTTGATGAATACCCGTCATTAGATCATGTCGGAAATTATGAAAGGAGCTTATGAATCATGAAACACTCCAGCTCTAACAATAAAATATTTTGCCATAAAGCTTACTAATCTAGATTACAGGTGTTAATATCCAAAATCATTTATAATTGGCTGCTAATCTAAGGGATTTGAGTTCCTTTATTTTTTCAAATTTTAATTTCTCACGATTCTTCTTAGCAAAATCGGTATGAAATTTATGCTTTTCCAAAAACGAAATTTGCAAGTCTAACCACTCAATTCTATTAGAAACGATATCGAAATGCAGATATTCTTTGAATAGTTTAGCGCTAATGTTATTATAGTCCTTTCTTCCAAGATAGTCTAGATCGGCATCCGCCAAAATTTGTTCATAAAAAGTCTTAGGTTCTTGAGGTACTTTTGTTGCCCTAATCATCCCATTTATTATATCTATTTCCTCGCTTGTAAGAATAGGAGTTAAAAGTGGTTGAATTTCAATAATACTGCGTTCTTCATGATTTAAAGGAGATACTACAAAACCATAATCATGGCAGATTGCGGCAATTCGTATAAGAATAGCCATTTCTTCTGGAATATTGTAATATTCAATATAGTCGTTACAAACGTTGGCAACATCTATTATATGATCTAAAGAATGGTATGAAAGATAATTGGGAAGTTTTTCGTTTAACTGCTCAATAATCTCAAAACATATTTTTGGATATGAATTTTTGTTGCGAAGAATCATATATCCCAAACCTCAGAATTATAAGTGTATAGAATTAAACCCAATGTTATGAAAATTATTGTAATAACCCGACATTTATATTAAGAATTATTAATATTTAATCTAACTAAATAATTAAAATACAACATCTTACAAAAATATTTCTCGCTATTTAAGCAGGATCCAGAAATAAATTATAACCACTTATTCTGCCTTTACAAAAAATACTTTTTAACAATTAGGAGATATTTACATTATATAAATTTTGAGCTTATAAAACTCAAATGTGCTATAATTAATAAAGAGTATTTAGTTGGTAATGTTTTCAGAATTTGTTGAGCCAATACCAATTATGCTATCATATAAATCCCCAAAATTTCTGTAATAAACCAGTATTAAATAATTATTTTCTGTAAAATTAAAATTGCCACTAACTTTATTCAGGTCAATTCCACCATCCTCAGTTTTAAGGACATATTTATAGTTGTAAAACCCCTGTTTAAATTTTATTGCGGCTTCCATATTTCCTGTCTCGGAATTGTAATTCATTTTGTTCCCTTCCTCCAGAGCATAGTTATTGAATTTGCCATAGACATAAATCTCATTTAATCCAATATCTATGGTATATGGAAGGCTGAAATGAATTATGGTATATTCTGATTCTCTGGATGAATCTTCACCTTGCAAAGTGCGTACAACAAAATCGCCATTAATGTCGGGAAAATAAGTGTATGCTTTATCAAATCTATAGTTATCTGTAAAAAGATAGTGATGGTAAAGTTCTTGATAGTCAATGCGGGAAATGGCAGAAGAAGGAGCGCGCAAATCACTGGTATCAAAGTTGAGGAATTCATTTCCTCCAAAAAAACTGGTTTCAATATCATATTTATAAGCCAAGGAATTACCCACAGAATATTGAGGTGGTACATTGGTAATGGCATTTGACCACTGATAATTTTGAATTATAATAACTTTTACTTCTTTTAAAGGATTAACAAGTTGAAAATTAAATGGGTTAATTGTGAATTGAACAGATTGCTTTTGATTGATAAAATCAAAATTCCTGGAGTTCCGGGTTGTTGCTACAACTTTAGCCAAATCCTTGTAAACTACAAATCGTCTTGAAAATTGAAGTTCGTAGTTAGAATTATAAATTTCAAGTACATAATTGCCGCTAACTTTTAAACTCACCGCTTTATTGGGAATAGTCAAGTGATAATTGGAATAAGATTCCAGAGTATTAAAACTGTTCCTATAATTAATAATCCTTTGGTTGTCTGTTCCCCTAAGGTATTGTGACTTTAGTAGTTCGGATGGCGACCAATCATAATCGCAATGAACAATTTTATAATAGAAGTCTTGCTCACTTGCGGTCAAATCATCAAATTCAAGATAAATCGGATCTCCCAATTTGATGACAGGAAACTGATCTTCAGTTGGTCCCTTAAAAATAATAGTCTTTATATTTTCAGGCGGGTTTACCTCTTCCTGAATCTGCGAATACAATTGTGTCGTAAGGAAAAAGAAGAATAGCTGTTTAAGAAATAAACGCATATTTAGCCTGTTTTTGTGATAAAGGTAAACAAAAAGTATACCCAAAAAAGTGATATCGACGTAATGCCCAAAATTATAGTCAATAATTATGAAAACAGTGTCATAAGTACTATTTTTGGACCAAATTTTGATAAACTAAATGTTTACAATTTATGTCTAAAGACATTAGGATCAAGAAAGGCTTTGACATTAATCTTGTTGGTGCGGCCGAACAAAATACATCTAAAGCAGCATTAAGCAATGTTTACGCCATCAATCTCTTAGATTTTCGTGGTATAATGCCCAAATTGTTAGTTAAACAAGGGGCTGAGGTTAAGGCAGGTGAACCTTTATTCTATAGCAAAGATTGCAAGGACATGCTTTTTGTTTCTCCGGTTAGTGGAGAATTAATTGAAATTAACAGAGGAGCTCGCAGAAAAATTATGACTATAAAAATTCTTGCAGATAAGTCTCAGGACTATCTGGAGCATTCCAAAATGCGACCAGGTGCTGATTCTGAGGAAATCAAGTCGCTACTTCTTAAATCGGGTTGTTGGCCTTTTATCAGACAACGTCCTTATGATCATATTGCAGATCCGTTGGCTACTCCAAAGGGAATTTTTATATCGGCTTATGTTACTGCTCCTTTGGCAGCAGATTTGGATTATACTCTGAAGGGGAAAGAAGAAGAACTACAAACAGCATTAACCGCTCTTGGAAAACTTACCCCAGGTAAGGTTCATGTTTCCGTAGGCAAGGGTTCCAGTTCTCCCTTTGCTAAACTCCAGGATATCGAATTACATAAAGTCTCCGGACCCCATCCTGCAGGATTAGTAGGCACTCAAATAAATAAGATAAATCCAATAAATAAAGGTGAAGTAGTTTGGACCATTACTCCTCAAGACCTTGTTATAATTGGCGAGTTACTTTTAACCGGTAGATTTAATGCCCAGCGTACCATTGCCCTTGCTGGTTCTACCGTGAAATCTCCAAAATATTTTTCAACAAAAATAGGTGCAGAGATAGCTACATTTTTATATGCCAGTGGCGTTAAAGATGAAAGATTTCGTGTGATTAATGGAGATGTACTTACTGGCAAGAAAACAAGCCCGGATGGTTTTCTCGGTTTTTATAACAATACAGTAAGTGTTATTCCTGA
>NZ_JBATGR010000356.1:0-5352 GCF_049665975.1 Eudoraea sp. | reverse complement strand
CCAATGATGGCAAAAGACAGAACCTATGTACCTCTTCCTCCATAGGCCAACTATTTTGGAAACTTATGTTGTAAAGGCTATCTTCATTCTATGATCCATAGTTATAATTTCTTTAAAAACTTTAAATACAGCAGTCTGGTATTTGGTATATCCATAGTGCTCTGTGGTTGTAACTCTCCAAAAAAGGATAGAGAAGTGGTCCTCTATGAAACCTATTGTGCCAGCTGCCACATCCCTCCCGAAATTAATAGCTTACCAAAGGATATTTGGTCAGAGAAGATACTTCCCGAAATGGGGGCAAGGTTAGGGATAAGAGACTCAGGTTATAATCCCTATAAGGGGCTATCATTTGTAGAAATGGAAGCAGTTATTAAGACCGGAATATTTCCGGGAAAACCCATGCTTGATAAAAAGGATTGGGAACTGCTAAAGGAATATATTATTAGAAATGCGCCAGATTCTTTAGCAAAAAACCAGCGCAGTGTTGTTCCAGAAGAATTATCCCAGTTCACTTCAACCAGGATTTCTATTGATAGTACAAAAGGGGCCTTATTTACTTATATGGAATTTAATAAAGATAAAAATAAACTCATGCTGGGGGATATTTATGGCAACTTATCTGAATACAGTTTTGCTGAGAATCAAAACACCCGTATTGGTAGATTTGGCAGTCCGGTGGTGTCTATAGAAGAAGATGGAGATAATATGATTGTGGCTGCAATTGGAAGTATAAGACCTAGTGAGCTATTATCTGGCAGGCTATTTGAAGTAAATCCGGACACAATAACGATTATTCCTGAAGCACTCCATCGCCCGGTGCACATAATTGCTCATGATTTTGACAAGGACGGAATAAAAGAATTGATTATTAGTGAATTTGGAGACGTAAAAGGTCAGCTTTCACTTTTTAAAAAAAGTACTAAAGAAGAAAGCTTTACAAAGCATGTACTTTTAAATCAACCTGGCGCAATAAAAGCTGTAATACGTGATATGGATAAGGATGGTAAGGAAGATCTTGTAGTATTAACTGCTCAGGGTGATGAAGGGATTACCATACTTTATCATGAAAATGATTTAAAATTCAGCCCGGAAAAGGTTATCCGTTTTAGTCCTGTATATGGCACCAGCGCGTTTCAAATAATTGATTATGATCATGATGGTGATGATGATATAATTACGGTGCACGGGGATAATGCTGACAAATCCTTTGTGCCGAAGCCTTATCATGGAATGCGCATTCATATAAATAATGGAAAAAATTCTTTTACAGAGGCATATTTTTATCCATTAAATGGTGCTACCGCCCTTGAAGTCTTAGACTTCGATCAGGACGGAGATATCGATATTGCCTTGGTATCATCATTCCCTGATTATCAAAATAACCCGGATTTATCGTTTGTGTTTTTAGAAAATAAAAACGAGCTTAACTTTGAATTTTCTGTAAATACTTTTACAGATTCCAATATTGGGAGATGGTTCTTAATGGATACCGGGGATATTGATAACGATGGAGATGAAGACATCATTTTAAGTTCATTCACCTATATATTTACACCCGTACCCTAGTCTTTTTCGAAGCAATGGAACAAGGAAAAAGTTGATATAATGGTATTAAAGAACACGTTAAACTAAGGCAAACTGAATATTATGGTTAGAATTTTTTTAACTTTTTTACTTGGTTCGCTATTAAGTTCTTGTAATAGTCAAAATAAAGAAAAGAAGGAGTTAATTTGGAATTCTGTTGAAGTTACTGCCTCAGCCTATAATTCAGTGAGCTTTCAAACCTCGAGCCAGCCTAATATAGGGGCTTGGGGAGATACGCTTAAACCTGGAATGAAGAGTATTGCTGTATCTCGCGATCTATTAGCCATAGGAATTAATCACAATACCAAGGTAAAAATTAATGGTTTAGACGGAATCTATCTTGTTAAGGATAAAATGAACAAACGATGGAAGAATAAAATAGATATTTATATGGGAGAAAATATAGAGAAAGCTAGGAATTGGGGAATTAAAGAAGTCACCATACAATATTCGCTCAGCCCTGAAGAATTAATAGATACTCTAAAAAAATAATCCAAATATTGTAAAATTTATCCTTCCATATTAATGAAACAGTTTGTCATTATATTTTCGGCAATTATTATTTTGTCTTGTTCGGCTTCCAAAGAAATTGAATACAAACCAATTGTTTTTGATCAGGAGCGGGTGCAATTAACTCGCGAATATTTGTTGGAACGCTATGGGATTCAACAAGAATTACCTGGTATTTCTCCAAAAATGATTGTATTACACTGGACAGTAATTCCAACACTGGAAGAGGCATTTGAGGCATTTTACGCGCCGACTTTACCCGATTGGCGCCCCGATATAGTAAACGTAAGTGGACTTAATGTATCTTCACAATTTATGGTAGACCGGGATGGAACCATTTATAGTTTGATGCCTGAAACAAATATGGCAAGGCATGTCATTGGACTTAATCATTGTGCAATAGGAATTGAAAACATTGGGGGTACTAAAGAATTACCCTTGACCAAGGCCCAGTTAAAGGCAAATATTTGGTTGGTAGACTACCTATATAATAAATATCCAATCGAGTATTTAATTGGACATTACGAGTATACAAATTTTGTAAACCACCCTTTATGGCTGGAGAAAGACGAAACTTACAGAACCGTAAAAACAGATCCGGGTAAAGATTTTATGGAAAAAGTGCGAAAAGCAACCAAAAATCTTAATTTTAAACCCATACCAAAAAACCCAGAAGCTAATGACAATTAAATATCTATACGTACTTCTTTTCATTATAATCAGTACTCAGCTATATGCTCAACCCGTGGATATAACAAATTCCCTGTATGAGACATATGACTCTTATAATGAAACCACTCTGAATAAAAGACGAATTAAACATCAGGAACTAGTACCACTAATAAAAAAATACCGCAATAATTCCAAATTTGATGTTACTAATGTCGGTAACTCAATTGAAGGCAGAACACTATCTCTTATCAGTATTGGAAGAGGTGAAACCGATGTCTTTTTATGGTCGCAAATGCATGGTAATGAACCAACAGCGACCCAAGCCATATTCGATATTTTAAATTTTTTGAATAGTGATGACTTTAAAGATGAAAAAGAAGAAATATTTGAAAATTTAAGGCTTCACTTTTTACCAATGCTAAATCCGGATGGAGCAGAAGTCTTTAAAAGAAGAAATACGCTCGGGGTAGATATTAACAGGGATGCACTAAGACTTCAATCTCCTGAAAGCAAAACTCTTAAAAGAGTTAGAGACAGTTTAAGTGCAAACTTCGGATTTAATCTTCATGACCAAAGTACCTACTACAACGCCGAACGAACTAATAAACCCGCTACTATATCATATCTGGCACCTGCTTATAATTATGAGAAAGATATAAATGAGGTAAGAGGTAATGCTATGAAAGTAATTGTCTTTATGAATAATATTATTCAGAAATATGCCCCGGGACAGGTTGGCAGATATAACGACGATTTTGAACCTAGAGCTTTTGGCGATAATATTCAGAAGTGGGGGACAAGTACAATTTTAATTGAATCTGGTGGCTATCCCGGAGATGTTGAAAAACAGCAAATAAGAAAGTTGAATTACGTCTCTATTCTGTCGGCAATTTATACTATAGCTAAAGGGAATTATAAGGATATTACCCTGGAAGATTATGAAAAAATACCTGAAAATGATCGTAAACTTTTTGATTTAAAAATAGAAGGAATAAGTTATGAATTGATGGGCTCAGAATATATCCTGGATTTAGGTATACAGAGACCAGAGGTGGATATGGAGGGTCATAACGATTTTTGGTATAGCAGCCGAATAATAGATCAGGGCGATCTCTCTACTTATTATGGATATAAGACTTTCGATGCTACTGGCTATATAATTAAATCTGGAAAGGTATATCCAAATACGGTAAAATCAATTAAAGAGCTCAATAAGTTGAATCCCATGGAACTATTAAAATCTGGTTATACTTACATTAGGGTAGAGCAACTAGAAAAAAACATCTTAAATTCACCAATTCCTCTACATATTATTTCATCAACCTATAAAGTTCCAAAATTTAACCTCTCCGTTGGTAAAAATCCAACTTTTCTGCTTACCAAAGATCAGAAAATTGAGAAAGCAGTTGTCAATGGTTTTTTGATAGATTTAGAAACTGGTAATAGCGACTTTGTAAATGCTATGATATATAAGTAGGTTAAGTTAATCTTAGGTCCTAAAATTTAAACCTTCTTTTGTCTATTCCAATGGTTACATGTTTCCGTTGAACAGATAACTATAATTAGCAGTAAGCTGGGAAGCATTTGCAAGTAAGATTACCAACATTGTAAACAAAGCAACTACTATTGTTGAAAACACTAGGAGAACTACACTTTGGTACCATCTGGATAAAGATCCTATTGCACTCTGACGGATAATTTCGTTAATTATAAGCATGATTTCTTTTTTTTAGCGTTAAATATTTTTTTTAATTTTTAACATGATATTTAGGTTGCAATAGTTAATTGGGGTTTCTTGATATAAAACAAGTGGGGTGGCAAAAACCCTACTTTAATACATTATATTTTTAATGATCAAAAAAAAAGAGGTGCTAATTAGCACCTCTTTAAATATTCTGTTTTATAAGTCTTTTATTGGCAGCCTCCCGTAAAGCCTGTAGCATCGAATTTACTTTGCACAGCCCCTTGTAGGTTGCCATTAGTAACCTGTATAGCCAGATTGTTTTCACCACTACCATCTCGTTTTGGAGTGCAATATTCAAAGAGATAAAAACTATTTGCTTGTTCAGTAACCCTTGACGAAATATCATTAAAAGTTGTTTCAAGTTCCTCTTTGTTACCCGCAAAAACACTGGAAGTCTTACCTATTTGCATTAGTATTTCCGTGTCTATTTCAGATCCGAGTCCAATTGCAAAAAAAGAAATATTACTATTAGATTCATTTACTTTTTGGAGAGCTTCCTCTTCGCTATATCTGGAAGCCTGGTCGGTACCATCAGTAAAAACTACAACTGAAGTAGCACCAATAATACTATTATTTGTGCTTTCGTTAAGAAGTTCGGTAGCAATATTAGTTGACTTAATTACCGCTCCGTATAAATCAGTTGATGGGTCATTACTAATTGTAGTGGTTATACTTTCTATTGCAGCTATCAGTTCTTCCCTGGAGGCAGTTAAGGGATTCAATAAATGTAGTTCATCTTCCCCATCAAACCAATATATGGCCATTTTAAAGGAGTCTTCTTCCACTGTTGGCATAACATTATTTATGAAACTGGTCGTTGCAGATTTTAACTCATCCAAACT
>NZ_JBATGR010000355.1:0-1842 GCF_049665975.1 Eudoraea sp. | reverse complement strand
GGATAGAAGTATACACCGGGGATAACGAAAAAAACACCTTCCTGTCCAGAAGTAATATACTTATTTGTCTTTTGCCGCTAACTAAGGAAACTACTGGAATATTAAACAATAAATTGTTTAAGGAATTACCAAAACAAGCTTATGTTATTAACGTTGCAAGGGGTGGTCATTTGGTAGATGAAGATCTGTTGAAATATATTAACAATGGACATCTGGCCGGAGCAGGATTAGATGTTTTTCATGAGGAACCACTGCCATTCGAACATCCTTTTTGGACACATCCAAAAATTCATATTACACCCCATGTTGCCAGTGTTTCTGATATTGAATCTGTAATCCCACAATTATTAGAAAACTATAGAAGATTAACAGAAGGATTGCCTTTGAAGTATACAGTTAATCGTGAAAAGGGATATTAACTTGTAGTTTTCAGCTTTATAATTTCATTTAAGCATAAAAAACATATAATTTTGCAAAATTGGAGTCACGACAACTCCAAGATAAGTATTTCCTAAATCTTTCAATGAAATTACGCTTTTGCAGATACAAACAGATCAAATAGAAAAAAAACTTTACGATTACCAATTACAGGATCTGAACACAATATTTTCCTTTTTGGAAGAAGCTCCGGAAGACGTAAATCTGCTTTATCAGCTACCGACAGGTGGGGGTAAGACCGTCGTATTTTCTGAGATAGCCAAAAGATTTATAGCCAATACCCAAAAAAAAGTGGTGGTTCTTACCCATAGGATAGAATTGAGTGCCCAAACTTCCAAAATGCTAAGTGGATTTGGAGTCAAGAACATGATCATCAATAGTGAAGTTAAGGAATTACGAGACCAGGATAATTTCATGTGCTTTGTGGCTATGGTAGAAACCCTGAATAACAGGCTGCAGGAGGAGATGATTGAGTTAGATAATGTGGGCCTAGTGATAATTGACGAAGCACATTATAATTCTTTCCGAAAACTTTTTAAGTACTTTGATAAATCGATTATTTTGGGTGTAACTGCTACCCCGCTGAGTTCCAATATTAAGCTTCCCATGAAGGATAATTACAGTAAGCTAATTGTTGGAGAGTCAATTGAATCGCTTATAAAAAAGAAGTTTCTTGCCAATGCCAATATGTATAGCTATGATGTTAGCCTACGTTCATTAAAGCTTGGAATTAGCGGAGATTACACGGTAAAATCTTCTGATGAATTGTATGGAAATCAAAGTATGCTCGGTAAATTGTTAAATGCCTATGAGGAGATTGCCAAAGGAACAAAAACATTGATTTTTAATAACGGAATAAACACTTCTCGTTATGTGTATGAAACTTTTAAGAAGGCCGGTTATCCCATAAAACATTTAGATAATAAAAATACTGCTTCAGAACGAAAGGAAATCTTAGAGTGGTTTTCAGAAACCAAAGATGCCATCTTGACTTCGGTAAGTATTTTGACTACCGGATTTGATGAACCATCTGTGGAGACCATTATTCTAAACCGGGCAACAAGATCACTGACTCTTTATTTTCAAATGATTGGAAGAGGATCTCGTATTCTTCAAAATAAAACCGAATTCACCGTAGTTGATATGGGAAATAATACATCCCGTTTTGGTATGTGGGATGCACCCATTGATTGGCAGGAAATATTTCACTTTCCAGATTTTTTCCTCGAAAACATTAAGAATGATGAAGATATTGAACGTGAATTTGTTTATACGATGCCTCCCGAACTCAGGGCCGAATTTGCTAAATCTAACCAAATAGAATTTGATGTTAAGGCTGAATATAAAAAAGTTTTCGCGCAGGGCCTCAAGTCCAAAACTGTACTTGAACGAAGTATAGAGCAG
>NZ_JBATGR010000354.1:0-4134 GCF_049665975.1 Eudoraea sp. | reverse complement strand
CCTGTCGTTCCTGTCAATAATTGCAGGAATGGCACCCTCATATACCAAATTCTGTAATATTGTTTCCCCAATACTGCCTTCCATGCCTGCAGCACCTGATATTACAATCACCTTGTCTTTTAATCCTAAATCCATATGCTTGAGTTTTAGATTATATAAATTATGTCTTATTCAATTCCAATATTCTCGTATCATTAAAATAGGGTGAGGTTATAAAATGTTATGCATTTAAAATTGCTGTTTTCATCCCATTGTTAATGATTGAATTCAAAGCGGATGCAACTTCATTTTGTAAACCTTTGTACTTCGTTAAATCTTCATCCCAAAAATTGGTATTGGCCAATACGGCATTAACCATTTCAGTTAAACTTTCTTCCGATCTATCTACCTGTAACCAATGTGATTTAAAAAAGTCCAATACTTCCTGATTATCTGCCAGTTTTATAGACTCCCCGTTCCTTTCACCTTTATAAAAGGCAATCAAGGATGCTAAAGAAAACAACAAAGACTTGGGTAACTCTTTTTTCCTTTTTATGTATTCCAAAACTGACGGTAAAACCCTTGTTTTGTATTTGGAGATGGAATTGAGTGAGATACTCATTAAGGCATGTTCTAAATATGGATTTTTAAATCGATCAAGAACATCATTTGAGAACTGAATTAATTCTTCTTCTGAAAGATCAAGGGTAGGACAAATTTCATTGAATATGGCATTTTTTAAAAATGTCCCCACAACGGGGTCCTCTATACATTCACGTACTTTTTCAATTCCATATAAATATCCAACCGGGACTAATGAAGTATGTGCTCCGTTTAGAATTCGCACCTTTCTGGTCCTGTAGGGTTCCATATTGTCAGTAAAAATCACATTTAACCCACATTGTGCCGCAGGGAATTCCTCTTTCACCTTTGTTGGAGCTTCAATTACCCATAAATGAAACTGTTCACCTTCAACTACTAAATCATCTTTATAGCCTAATTCTTCTGTAATGATGTCTATCTTGTTTTTTGGATAGCCCGGCACTATTCTGTCTACCAAAGTATTGCAAAAAACATTGCTTTCATTGATCCACAGGATAAATGCCATGCCCAGTTCCCAATCTACGGCATATTGAAGAATTATTTTCTTTAAATTATCTCCGTTTCTGTCTATTAATTCACAGGGTAAAATGATTAGCCCTTTATCAGAGGCACCCTTAAAAACTTGGAACCTCCTGTATAAAAGTGCTGTCAGTTTTCCGGGATAACTTTTCTGTGGGGCATCTTCTAACTGATCATCTTTATGATAAGCAATACCCGCCTCTGTGGTGTTGGAGATAACGAATCTTAAATCAGGATTTTCGGCATTAGCCAAATAAACAGAATATTTCTCATAAGGGTTGATTGCTCTTTGGATACAATCTATGATTTGATATTCGCTAACCGCCTTTCCATTTTTAATCCCATTTAAATACAAGGTATACAAGCCATCCTGATTGCTTAGTATTTTGGTAAGTCCATGAATTATAGGTTGTACAACCACTACTCCTGAATCAAAGCCCACTTTCTTATTCATTTCGTGAATCATCCAATTGGCAAAAGCCCTCAAAAAATTTCCCTCCCCAAATTGTAATACCCTTTCGGGATAGGAATGGGTGGGTACTATTTTTCTGCTTAATGTTTTCACTTGTTCTTAAGTTTCGCGAGCGCTTTTTTCGGGCTTATAATGAGATGCCTCTTTTCCATGGAATAAAATCGTTCTGGCCTTTGACCACAGCTTTCGCTAAAAGTTCCCCACTAGCGGTTGCAATCATATACTCCAGGATTTTCTCCCCCATACTTTCAATACTATCTTCACCACTTATGACCGTACCGGCGTTAATATCGATGATATCCTTCATTTTTTCATACAAGTGGGTGTTACTTGAGAGTTTTAAAACAGGAGCTATTGGATTTCCTGTTGGTGTACCTAAACCAGTTGTAAACACAATAATATTGCATCCTGAACCAGCTAGTCCGGTTGTGCTTTCCACATCATTTCCAGGGGTACATAAGAGGTTTAATCCGGGCTTCGTTATTTTTTCGGTATAATCCAACACATCAACCACTGGGGAAGTTCCTCCTTTTTTGGCTGCTCCGGCAGATTTCATAGCGTCTGTAATAAGTCCATCCTTAATATTGCCTGGTGAAGGATTGTTCTCAAAAGCAGAGCCCACTGCTTGGGCTGCTGCAGAATAAGAATCCATAAGCGCCGCGAATTTTTTTGCAGATTCTTCGGTCTCACATCTATTTATGAGTTCTTGCTCAACTCCATTTAATTCCGGAAACTCTGAAAGTACTGTGGTACCTCCTAATGCGACCAATAGATCTGAAGCGTAGCCCAAGGCCGGATTGGCTGAAATTCCTGAAAACCCGTCAGACCCACCGCATTCCAATCCTAAAATTAAATTCCTTAACGGGGCTGGTTTTCTTTCTATTTTATTTGCCTTTGTTAATCCTATAAAGGTGCGTTTTACAGCCTCTTCAATAAATTCACGTTCACTTCTGCTATTTTGCTGCCGCAAATAAACTACTGGTTTTGAAAAGTTTGGGTCCTTTTGCTGAATCGACTTTTGCAATGTAACAACTTCTGCGTTCTGGCAACCTAAACTTAGTACGGTGGCTCCGGCTACATTTGAATTTGTGATATACCCGGCTAAAAGATTACACAGAGCTTCAGAATCCTGTCGGACTCCGCCACAACCCCCATCATGTTTTAAAAATTTTATTCCATCAACATTGGAAAACAACCTGTTTTTAGATATTTCATCCTTGGTATGAATGATGGATGTGGTATATATCTCTTCTTCACTCGCCCCCGAGTTATACTTGTTTATCAATGCCTGGGTATCTACGGCAAAATCTTTTTTGGTTATATATCCTAAAGATTCCGATAGGGCTGCTTCCAGGACATCTACATTTCTGTTTTCACAGAATACCATTGGAATAATCAACCAGTAGTTAGCAGTTCCAACACTGCCGTCTTCTCTGTGATATCCCATAAAGGTTCTTTCTTTAAAGTTCGAAATATCTGGTGGGTTCCATTTAAAGTTTTTATTTGTACTATTATATGCTGAGGATGCATGTTTGACGTTATCTATCGTTATCGCACAACCACTAAGTATTTGTTTAATAGCCTTCCCAATAAGGACACCATACATATAGATCTCATCACCTATACTAAAATTCTGTCCGGCAAATTTGTGTTTTGCCTTAATATTTTCCTTTAAAATAATATTCACCCCATTTATATCAATAGCCGATCCTTCTTTGAGGTCGGTAATGGCTACGATAATATTATCCCTGCGATCTATTTGAACAAATTCTTTGGACATATCTATTTAAAAGTTAACGGTTGCCTTTATCACGCCGTTTGTGGGGTCTAGCCAACTATCGAAGTGATGTATCATTTGGGCAAAGCTCACATTATGAGTTATAAAAATATCCACAGGAAATTTACCCATTTTTAAAATAGCTATTACATATTCAAAGTCCTCCAAGGTAGCATTTCTGCTACACATTAGTGTAGTTTCTTTGGCATGTATAGCCGGATGATCAAATTCAAGTATACCATTAGACAAACCAACCAAAATAAATCGGCCACCATTGGCCATATAATTTAAACCATGCTCCATTGCCTCCTTATTTCCTGTAGCATCAAAGACTGCGGTAGCCATCTCACCCTTGGTAATTTCTGCTATTTTGTCCACTGCTGTAGCACCAGCCAAAACTGCATAATCTATACCAATTTTATCTTTAGCGTAACTTAGTCTTCCAGGATCTAGATCTATTGCAATTACTTTTGCGCCCGCGATCTGTGCAAATTTCATTATTCCTATTCCAATTGGGCCACAACCCACCACAACAATAAACTCATTGGGCAGAATTTCAGCCCTTCTGATGGCATGAGCTCCAATAGCCAATGGTTCCACTATTGCCATCTCGGCATAACTTAATTTATTTGCAGGAATCAATAGGTTCATTGGTACCGAAATCTGCTCCTGCATCCCGCCATCGGTATGTACACCAAGTACCCTGAGTTCTGTACAACAATTGGTTTTTCCATTTTTACAGGCAATGCATTGTCCGCAACTGATGTAAGGCATTACAATTACC
>NZ_JBATGR010000353.1:0-1677 GCF_049665975.1 Eudoraea sp. | reverse complement strand
GACACAAAAGAAGTTGACTATAGCGCATTGGATATGGCAATTGATTTTAGTAGTCCGGAGGCTGCGTTTAATAATATTAAGAGTTGTCTTGAACACAATGTTCCGGTAATATCGGGCACAACGGGTTGGCTACAGGATTACGACAAAGTGATTTCTTTTTGTAAAGAAAAAAATGGGGCTTTTATTTATGCTTCAAATTTCAGTTTAGGTGTAAACCTGTTTTTTGAATTAAATAGTTATTTAGCCAAATTGATGAGCAAATTACCCCTTTACAAGGTATCAATAGAAGAAACCCATCATCTGCAAAAACTTGATGCTCCAAGTGGAACTGCAATTTCACTTGCTAAAGGTATTATTCAGAATTCTGATTATAAAGGCTGGGAAATGGCAAAATCTCGAGACCAACATCTTCCTATAATTTCCAAAAGGATTGCGGATGAATACGGCACCCATGTTGTTTCTTATGAAAACTTAGAAGACGAGATAGCTATAAAGCACAAAGCCAACAATAGGGAAGGTTTTGCCTTAGGTGCAGTTATTGCCGCGGAATGGCTAAATGGGAAAAAAGGTGTCTTCACCATGAAAGATGTGTTAAACCTGGGTTAATTTTGGTAACAAATCAGACGAAATTACGTCTGAAAAAAATATACATAAGAGTATGAATAGTACAAATTGGATCATCTTTATTTTAATTATACAAGTCATTCATTTTTTAGGGACTTGGAAACTATATATTAAAGCGGGAAGAAAACCATGGGAAGCTGCCATCCCGGTATACAATGCTATTGTATTAATGCAAATTATAAGAAGGCCTAAATGGTGGGTAATACTTCTTTTTATTCCTATTATTAATCTTCTGATGTTTCCCGTTATTTGGGTTGAAACTATACGAAGTTTTGGTAGAAATAGTCTTCTTGAAACATGGTTGGTAATACTAACCCTTGGATTTTATATTTACTATGTTAATTATGCCTTAGATGTAACCTATATTGAGGACAGAAGTCTGCATCCAAAAAGTGGATTAGGAGAATGGGTAAGTTCTATCGTATTTGCCGTAGTGGCTGCAACCCTGGTTCATACCTATTTTATTCAGCCATATGTAATCCCCACGGGTTCACTGGAACGTACCCTCAGAATTGGCGATTTACTTTTTGTAAGTAAATTTCACTATGGGGCACGTGCTCCCATGACAACAATAGCAGCTCCAATGGTACATGATACAATCCCTGGGCTGGGTATAAGATCTTATCTGAAAAAACCTCAACTTCCTTATTTTAGATTACCTGGATTTGAAAAGGTTAAAAAAAATGATATTGTTGTTTTTAGTTGGCCGGCAGATACGGTTCGAGTCTTTTTTAAGAAAGAAGAAGGAGTTAAAAAACCAATTGATAAAAAATCCAATTATGTAAAGCGATGTGTTGGAACTCCTGGCGATTCGCTATCCGTTCTTGATGGGGTAGTATACATCAATGGAAAACAGCTTCAACTGTCGGACAGAGCTAAGCCTCAATATGATTATACTGTTTATTCGCAGAAAGGAGTATCGTCAAGGCTACTTATAAGTTTGGGAATAGATGAGTTTACAAGAAAATACCTGTCGGCTCCTTTAAACCAAAATCAATTTGAGGCTATCAACAAATACCTCATAGCTGGAGGTCAAAATGCAAAGGGCGAAAT
>NZ_JBATGR010000352.1:0-1928 GCF_049665975.1 Eudoraea sp. | reverse complement strand
AAAAAGTAGGATTGATCTTTGTTATCATCTACCCCTGCTAATAGTCTGTAAGTGGCAGACCCATTAGCGTTCAAAATTTCCCCTTTTCTGCAATAATGTCCTGTAGCCACGTAATCTGCTCCCAATTGTAATGCAATCTTCAGGAAAACATCAAACTTAATTTCACGATTGCATAACACATCAGGATTGGGGGTTCTTCCTTTTTCATACTCCCGAAACATATAATCTACAATACGTTCCTTGTATTCTTTGCTCAAATCTACCGTTTGAAAAGGAATTCCTAATTTCTCAGCAACAATCAATGCATCATTGCTATCTTCCAACCATGGACATTCTTTGGAAATGGTCACAGAATCATCATGCCAGTTTTTCATAAAAAGGCCTATAACATCATATCCCTGTTCTTTTAAGAGATATGCTGCCACACTAGAGTCTACGCCTCCCGAAAGTCCTACAACTACTTTTTTCATACTTGCTAAAGAGCAGCAAAATTACAAAATTTGATTATTATTCTTGCTAAGACAAAAAGGTGCTGCACTAAATTCATTTTCAAAAACGTTACAATATTAAGTATAAGAGCAATGTTTTTGTATATTTTCAAAATTCAGTACCCTATAAATTGGAGAAGAACAGCCGGGTTTATAGTCCGAAATATTAATTTTAATTGAATATTAAAATTATCCTAAAGTTAATTAGTCATAAAAAATGATACCAAAAAATATTGCATTTTTATACAACATTTAAAAAAACGAATTATGAGAAAGTACCCAATTGTTAAACATTTCCTTATTTTAACCCTTTTGGCCATGGCCGTTATGTCTTGCAATAATGATGACAATGGCGGTTCCCAATCGGGAGAAAACATTGTTGAAATTGCAATGGCTAACCCAAATTTATCCACTTTGGTTGAGGCACTGGAAATTACAAATTTAGTAACTGCCCTTGAAGGCCCTGGTCCTTTCACGGTTCTTGCGCCTACAAATGCTGCCTTTGACCTATTTTTAGCTACCGGAAATTTTGCCAGTATTAATGATGTTCCTGTTCCCGTTTTAGAACAATTACTGCTTAATCATGTATTAAGTTCACAAATAAATATAGCAAATTTTGAAACTCTTGCCAGGAATTATTCAGAGACCCTGGCAGACGGGCCAACCGATGGCACAAAGCTCTCCCTTTATTTCGATGCCACTGGTGCTGCAATAGAATTTAATGGCGCTTCTAACGTAGTCGACGGGGATGTACTCGCATCAAATGGCGTTGTTCATACTGTTGACACGGTTATAGATTTCCCGACATTGATGACTTTTATAACTAACGATATTAATTTTGAACAGTTGACTACGGCTTTAACCACTGCAACCCCAGCTACCGATTTTGAAGCGCTTCTTTCAGGTACAGGACCATTTACTGTATTTGCCCCTGCCGAAATTGCATTTGATGAGCTGCTTGCAACAAATCCGGATTGGAACACTGTAGACGACATTGAAGAGGATTTGTTAACGGCGGTGCTCCAGCATCATGTTAGCAATGGCAATCTTCGTTCCGAGGATATTACAGATGCATCAACCGCTGCAACCCTGGAAGGTGACGATATTACATTTTCATTATCGCTTGGTATAATATCAATCACAGATGGTTCCGGAAATTCAGATATTGTTTTAGCAGTAGCTGATATACAGGCTGCAAATGGCGTCATGCACCTTATTACTAAAGTAATGATTCCGGATACGACCAATTAAGCTTCTGTCAGAATAAAAAGTTAATCATTTTAAACTGCCGATTTCGCGGCAGTTTTTTTATGCTCCAAAACTTAAAACAACAAAATGTTTTACATATAATGTTATATTACTATTATCTTATATTAAACAAAAGCAACCATTTAATTACTTCCACATCCTTAATTTGAATTATTCAAATTATGCTTATAT
>NZ_JBATGR010000351.1:0-1936 GCF_049665975.1 Eudoraea sp. | reverse complement strand
CCAGTATACTGAGCATAAGATGATTCTTGCCCTGCTACAATTTCATAGTTCTCATAACGATATTCTCCGCCAAAAGCCACATTAAAACCACTAAAGATATCATCATAAAACTGGGTAATATCCAGGTTGGTTGTATTTTGCGCAAAAGAAAAACCACCAGCATCAAAAGTTGTAGGTGATGCACTCTGAAGAGAAGCATTAAAAGTATTCCCTATTGTATAAAGAAATGCATTCCTTCCATACGTATTACTGAAATCCACACTCCAATCTCCAACTTTTCCCTTGATACCTATTGCTATAGATTGATCTTTAATATTAGAATTTATTTCCGGCAGAAATCCGTTAAGATACGCGGGGGTATAGGTTCTACTCTGATTGGGAAGTCTGTAAAAACCTGCAGAATTTCCTGTTCTCGAACTAATCCCGGCAAAAGAATATAATTCCGTTCCGTAGTCGTCTAAAGGAAGTGCAAAATTCGCAAAGAAACGACCACCTCTTAATGCAGACTGCCCGACTCTCATATTAAAATCACTTCTTACCAATCCCCTGGCTGTTAATTCAGATTCTGTATTATCAACAGATAGAATAGGCTGCAATTCTGCTTTTGTAGTTGCGCCCCCTATATCAATCCCTGCAGCATTTGCATATTGAATTACATCGGTTACATCGTCATCTAATAAGGCTGATACATCGTAGCCATCAGCATTTGCAAATCGTTCTACAGTATTGTACTGATTAAATACATCGCCTTCCCATTCTTTCATCCGACTATAGTCCTGTCGAACATCAAAATCTCCGGAAAAATTTAGATATCCTCCTCTTTCACCCAAAGAAATTCCATAACTACCAGCTACATTCGTAGCTTCGCCATCTGATCCTCCTGTTTGCCCATTGGCATTCTTTGAAAAATTTGCGCCAGTAGTTACTGTAAGATTTAATTCACCTGAACCTTTATTTAGAATAATATTGATTACTCCTGCAATTGCATCCGATCCATATTGTGCCGCAGCTCCATCTCTCAATACCTCAACACGTTGTATTGAAGCTGCAGGAATAGCATTTAAATCTGTTCCTACACTTCCTCTACCAAATGTACCATTCACATTTACCAGGGAAGATGTATGCCTTCTTTTTCCGTTAATTAAAACCAATACCTGATCTGGTCCTAAACCTCTGAGCGAGGCAGGGTCTATATGATCTGTTCCATCTGAAATGGTTTGTGTATTGGAAGTAAATGAAGGCGCAACATAATTTAAAATCTGATTTAAATTTACCTGAGGGCCAACTCTTGCCAATTCCTTAACATCAATAACATCTACAGGAACGGTGCTCTCAGTGGCAACTCTGTTGGGGTTACGGGAACCTGTAATTATAACCTCGCTCAACGCCAAACCGGAAACCAGGGTGATGTTAAGAATTGTACTGTTTGCCAGAACTTCGAGAGGTTCGTACCCTATAAAAGAAACAATTAACCTGTCACCAAGGATGGCATCTATACTATAGTTTCCATCAAAATCTGTTGTAGTACCAATAGTAGTACCTTTTTTAACCACTGAAGCTCCAACCAGCGGAACCCCCTGATCATCTGTTACAGTGCCAGTTATCTGTCCATTTACAATGCCAATGGCACCGAATATTAAGACAAAAATAATTAAGTAATGTTGTTTCATATCTTGTTAAATTTGAGTTAATTTCCCGATAAGGTAAACAAAACTTATTTTAAATAGCTGGTTATTGTTTAATTTTTTCTTTTGGATCTTTACGGATACAGCTAATATTGAACTGTTTAAGGCTTTAAATAATATTGTAATTTTGATACAAAATAATTAGTATGCAAAAAATTATTGACCGGTTTATTAGCTATGTAGTTATAGATACCCAAAGTGATCCAAATTCAAACAGTACTCCGAGTACAGAAAAACAATGGGTGCTGGCC
>NZ_JBATGR010000350.1:0-1763 GCF_049665975.1 Eudoraea sp. | reverse complement strand
TCCCTGCCGTTATCCTGCATTTGGACGATACGAGGTTTGGGAATGTAAATAGGACATGAATTCCTTAATGATATTCTATGGAAGATAATAATTATACTAATCTCAAAACTGCCAATAACTCAAGACTGATACTAGGATCAATTATTTTGGTTGTGGGCTTTTTGTTACCGTTATTAATTCCATTAGTATTAACATTGGAAATATCAGCTGCCGCTAAAAGTATTATCTCAGGTTTACTGGCCTTTGGGATCCCTGAGGTTTTTATGATCATTGCAGTTGCCGTAATGGGCAAAAAAGGCTATGAATTTATAAAAAGTAAGACCATAAAGTATCTAAAAAGGTTCGCACCTCCGGATGCGGTTAGTCTTTTTCGTTACCGCATAGGATTAATTCTCTTTAGCCTCCCTGTTTTAATTGGTATCGTACAGCCCTATATTGGCCATTTTAGTACTATCATTAAGGATTTCCCTATATGGTTTACCATGGTCCTGGATGTAATTTTTATCAGCAGTTTTTTTGTATTAGGGGGCGACTTTTGGGACAAATTAAGCAGTCTGTTTAAATATGATGTACGGGTAACCAAAACGCAAAAATAATAACTCGGAACAATTTATAGTTATGAAAAAATACTTTTTAATTCCATTTTTTATTTTCTGTTTGAACATGGGTTTAGCTCAGGAAGAAACTGAGGAAACCGCTGAATCACAGGAAGAAAATACAGCAGATGAACAAAGTGCGGCTTCCAAAGCAATGGATGCAACAGCCACACAGTGGAGTTTCCAATTGGCCTATCAGTCTATGCCGGACTATTATGACGATCTGGTGAATGGAGCCCCGCGCAGACCAGGTTTGGACAATTATCTTCAACTAAGGGTAGTAGCACCGGTGCCTTTAAAAGGACTGACCATTCTTCCCAGGGTTACTTTAAGGCATTATGAAGATTTGTCTAATGGCAATACCGGACTTGGAAATACCGAGATTTTTGCTTTAGTAATACCCAAAGCTACGGATTGGGGAACCGGAAGGGCCGGGATAGGTCCTTTAATGACAACCCCAGGGAGTAAAGGAGTATCTAAAAATGAATGGGGCTTTGGTTTTTCCGCTGCTATAGTTAATAATTCCGGACAATGGTTTTATGGGTTGTTGTTCACGCAATCCTGGAGATCTGTAGACCCCAATGCACAGCAACCTTCAGAAGATCCTAACGAAACAACTCCAATTAGCAGTAACGCAAATCCATTAGGAATTGCCCCTTTTCTAAATTACCGTTTTGGCAGTTCCGGTTTTTATCTTGGCACCCCAGATTTGGTGGCCTTATATGACTGGAATACAAAAGGTTTTTATTTGCCATTGGGATTAAGGTTTGGAAAAGTATGGGTCCTGGAGAAGGGATCTATAAATGCCTATGTGGAATACAGGACCAGCGCTATTTATAAAAAATGGGAAGGCCCGGCCGTTAAAAATTCACTTCGTGCAAATTTTACGTATACCATGCCGGTGGGTGGAGGCAAAAAATGAAAAATCAATAATTAGGCCTGGCCATAGATAAAAATAAAACTAACTGGAACAAAAAAGTCCTAACTTACTCTTAAAACAAAGATGAATATAAAAGCCAAAATAACTGTTTTACTGTCTTTAATGTTATTCCTGCAGAGCCAGGTTTTTGCACAGGTCGAAACCGAAGCCGATGCAGAACATTTAGAAGAGCAGGAATCGGAAAGCAATAAACCATTCTACAGGTTGGGATCTCAGCGTACCTGGCC
>NZ_JBATGR010000349.1:0-4955 GCF_049665975.1 Eudoraea sp. | reverse complement strand
TTCAAACCTAATGGCTTTCCTGTATGCGACCTTACCCACGATGGTACCATTATGGCCTATAAAATCGGGGCCAAGGTTACCGGAAAAGAGTGGAATGACGGTCATCCCGGTAAGGCCAAAAATCCAGCGGCTTGCTATGATGGCTGGGGGGATATGTTCGACCAAAAACCCTCAACTACAAGCGTTGAAATCCGCCACGATTTAGGTGTGGATATGAATTATATGGCCTATAGGAACGGTGGTTCCGGACAAATGGGGCCTCCAGGAATGGGAAATCAGAAGAACGAAGTAAAAGGAGGGCCTTATAGGCCAGAAGAGTTTTCCGAAAGAAGACCGGATGGACCTCAACCGGGCAGCAATGAAAGAAAGAGGCCTCCAAGAAAAAAAGGTGATGGAGCTCCCCCGGGAATGGGCGGCGCCATAGTTGGTGGATCATCGGCAGGCATGGCGATCCACAAGTCTGAGGGATTGGTGCCTATTAACGATCAATGCGAATCGAACATTCCCGGTCTGTATGCTGCCGGAGATGCTCTGGGCTCTTATATGGCCGGAGCCATTTACACACAGATTGGATCGTCCCTGGCTGGTTCGGCGGTGCAGGGAGGCGTGGCAGGAGAAGCCGCTGCCAAATATTCCAAAAGTTCAGAAAAGCCTTCTGTTTCAAAATCAACATGGGCAACAATAGAAGCCGAAATGCTAGCCCCTTTAAAAAGAGATGCTGGGTATAGCCCTGCCTGGGTGACCCAGACCTTGCAGGGTATCATGATCCCGAATTTCATTCTTTACATCAAAAAAGAAAACCTGATGAAAGGCGCTTTGGCCTATATCGAGGAATTACGGGACCATCATATGCCCATGCTGAGGGCCGCCAATTTACATGAATTACGATTGGCCCATGAAACCACCAATATGATCGTCAGTGCCGAAATGAAGCTAAAGGCATCCCTGATGCGAACAGAGAGCAGGTGCAGCCATTACCGACTGGATTATCCCGAAATGGACGATAAAAACTGGCAGGCATGGATCAATATTTATAAAGGTGAGGATGGCACCATGCAGTTTCAAAAACAGCCCTTTGGCCAATGGCCCAATGAAGCGGTCTTTACCTAAATAAAATAGTTTTCTTGTTGAGTTAGTTTTGAAGAGGGTGTCTAAAATGTAAGATTTTATTAGAATGTCATATTGAGCGCAGTCGAAATGCTTTGGTTATCAATATCTTTTGGTTTTCGATTGCCCTCAAACTGACAGCTTTAATTACTTTTTGGACACACTTTTTGTTATATGCCTCCTAACTTTTAATCTACTTACAAAATCAATAACCCCAACATCCGAAAAACTTGTTTAAAGAATTCTATTATTCATAGATAAAATACGGGTAAACGTTGATTTGAATTTTTATTCGGGCCAACCCACCATTTCTTTGTTTCATAATTTAAAAATTAATTACAATGAGATCAAGAACGTTAAACAATGCAATTATTGAAAAAGCAACATTTAGAATTTTAATCTTTCTGAGTGTTTTATTCCTGGGAGCTATGTTATTTACCAGTTGCTCTGATGATGATCCAATAACTGAAATCGACGATGATACATCTATAGTGGATGAAGACATCTCTACAGTTGACGATGCCGATTTTGTGCCAACAGATTGGACTTCAGAAACACATAGTAAAGATGCGGACCCAAACTTTGATGAAGTATTTGATAATACCACCGTAAAAAGATTTGATTTTGTAATCTCAGAAGAAAACTGGCAAAGCATGCTGGATGATATGACAAATCTATATGGCGAATTTGGCGCATCTACCGGAGGTGGTCCTGGAGGTGGTGGATTAATTGATACGGATGAGGATCCAATTTTTGTTCCCGGAGATGTTTATTACAATGATAAACAATGGTATAAAGTAGGTTTACGCTTTAAAGGAAACTCTAGTTTACAAGGCAGTTGGCAAGCCGGCATTTTAAAATTAGCCTTTAAGATGGACTTTGATGAGTATGAAGATGATTATCCGCAAATAGACAATCAGCGTTTTTATGGCTTTAAAAAATTCAGTCTTAAAAACAATTATGACGATACCTCTTTTTTGAGGGAAAAGGTTTCTGCAGATATCTTTGCAGATGCTGGCCTGGCAGTTTCCAATACTGCTTTTTATACATTGTATATAGATCATGGGGATGGTCCTGAATATTTTGGACTTTATACTTTGGTAGAAGAAATTGATAATACTGTGATAAAGACCCAATTTTCCAGTGATGATGGCAATCTATACAAACCTGAAGACTATGGGGCCAGCTTTATTGAAGGTACATTTAATGAAGATGGTTTTGAGAAAAAGACCAATGAGGATGAAGCCGATTGGAGTGACATTGAAGCCTTGTTCGCAGCCTTGCATGATGATACCCGAACCACAGATCCTGAAGCATGGAGAGCTGGTTTGGATGCTGTAATGGATACCGACGTATTTCTTCATTATCTGGCCCTAAATACTGTAATGCAAAATTGGGATACCTACGGTGTAATGCCACATAATTATTATCTATACAATAACCCGGATAATAATTTGCTCACCTGGATTCCCTGGGATAATAACGAAGCTTTACAAGAAGGTAAAATGCAAGGTTCTCTAAATTTGGATTTCTCGGATTTGGCCTCAAATGAGTGGCCTTTAATTGAGTATCTGTATGCAGATGAGGTGTATAAGGGGATTTATGATAATTACGTACAGGAAACTATTAATGGTGCATTTGAAACATCCTATATACAATCGGTCTATGCTGCCTATTCTTCCTTGATAGAACCTTATGTAACATTGGAAGTTGCTGGGTATACCTTTTTAAATAACAACAACGACTTTTATCAGTCAATTTCAACACTCGATCAACACGCTATAAGCAGAGCTTCGGCAGTCAGTCAATATCTGGATTAAGCCAGCTAGGCCTATTCCAGTTGTAATATCTTTGTTTGTGGTAACGGATTGCGTGCCACAAACAAAGCTGTTTTTTCGAATATTTGATGATTTAATACGTAATTTTCAATCTTGAAACCCGGTATGAAACAGTACAATTATAAATATTTTGAGCCTTTTATCATTTTCGCTCTTTGGATAATACTGTTCGCATCTCCCTTGTTGTTCGGTCAGTTTCAGGAGGGGATCGACTGGACGCATGTGTTGAATATTTGGAAAAACCATTTACCCCTGTTGTTGCTGTTTTTGGCCCATCGGTTTGTACTGATGCCCTATTTTTATTTTAAAGGCAAAAAAGTCAGCTATGCTATCATCACTTTGGCGCTAATTCTCACAGGGGCATCGCTTATATATGGGCTGGATACTCGATTAGACGAACCACCGCCTCCACCTCCGCCAGATAGGATGGAAAGGCCGATGGAAAAGCCCCCGGAAGATGTTTTGGGAAGTGACTTTCCGCCCCATGGGCCACCAGGGCAAAATAATCGGGGACCAATTCCTGCCTATGTCAATTTTATCATTTTGGCGATACTCATCGTAGGTTTTGATGCCGGCCTGCAAATATCGATGCGTTGGGCAAATCTGGAACAGGAAAAATTCAAGCTTCAAAAAGAAAGCGTGGAAAACCAGTTGGCCTTTTTAAGGAATCAGATCAGTCCCCATTTTTTTATGAATACCCTCAACAATATCCATGCCCTGGTCGATATAGATTCGGAAGAAGCCAAGCAATCCATTGTAAAGCTTTCCAATTTAATGCGGCATTTATTGTACGATTCCGAGGATAATCAAAACCCAATTAAAAAGGAAGTGGAGTTCATTCAAAGCTATATCGAACTCATGCAGCTCCGGTTTACCGATAAGGTCAGGATCGAAGTGGATATTCCCGCTGATATCCCGGATAAATCCGTTCCACCATTGCTGTTTACTTCATTGCTCGAGAATGCTTTTAAGCATGGCATTAGCTATACCCATCCTTCGTTTATAAAAATTGCGATGTCGTTTCCTGAAAACCGCTTAATCTTTAAAATAGAGAATAGCAATCATTTCAAAAAAACAGAAGTCCCATCGGGCATAGGCCTTGAAAATTCCAAGAAGCGTATGGATTTATTGTATAAAACAGCCTATGATCTAAACATTACAGAGACCAGGGAAAAATATACCGTAAATTTGAGTATTCCAATATGATACGAAGTATAACCATAGACGATGAGCCTCTTGCATTAAAGCAGATGGTCAGTTATATTGACAAAACCCCATTTCTGGAATTAATTGGGCAATTTGAAAGCGCTTTGCAGGCCATTACTTTTTTACAGGAAAATGAGGTGGATTTAATGTTTGTGGATATTAATATGCCGGACTTAAGTGGGATGGATTTTGTTAAATCGTTGAACAATCCTCCCAAAGTGATTTTTACGACGGCCTATAGTGAATATGCTCTGGAAGGATTTCGGGTCGATGCCATTGATTACCTGTTAAAGCCCATTGATTACTCCTTATTTTTAAAGGCATCAGAGAAAGCAAGGGAAAGGATACAACCCAAAGAAAATGAAAGTGCCGAGGTTCGAAGTGACGATAATTTTCTGTTTATAAAATCGGAATATAAGATCCTGCGCATTGTTTTGTCCGACATCAAATATATTGAAGGTATGCGTGAATATGTTCGTATTCATTTAGGCAATGAAAAACCAGTAATGACCCTAATGAGCATGAAAAAGATGGAGGAATATCTTCCCAAAACCAACTTTATGCGCGTTCACCGATCGTATATCGTAAACCTCGATAAGATTACCACTGTAGAACGCAACCGTATCGTTTTTGATGAGAAGGTCTATATCCCTGTTAGCGAACAATACAAGCCAAAATTTCAAAAATACCTGGATGATAATTTTTTAGTTTGATTAAACCAGAACATCAATAGGATCTAACACCTTTTTATGCCCTTTAGATGATGCCGCCGGAAAGAGAAGAATCCTTGCACTAGCAGAGGGT
>NZ_JBATGR010000348.1:0-5898 GCF_049665975.1 Eudoraea sp. | reverse complement strand
ATAAGGGATACACAATTCAGCCCTATTCGCCAAAAGCAGGTACAGGTTTAAGTTCTCATGAATTGAATATGCCCGGCACTTATCAGGACATAACCGATACAACAGTAACCGCTCAATTTAAAATTATAACTAGTTCATTGCCCCAATTTCTGGAGCCGTTTAAAGATGAACTTTATTTCCTTGCATGGACAACTACACCCTGGACACTTCCATCAAATACTGCACTGACCGTTGGACCAAAAATTGAATACGTTTGGGTAAAAACATACAATCAATATACGTTTAAACCTATTACTGTTATCTTGGCAAAAAACCTGGTAGGCCAACAGTTTGCAGGTAAATTTATTAAGGTTGAAAATGAGAGAGAACTGTTATCTTTTTCTCAGGAAGCCAAAAAAATACCTTATTACATAGTCGGATCCTGTATCGGCGAAGAATTAGTAGGAATAAAATATGAGCAACTAATTGATTATGCAAAGCCATACAGCAATCCTGAAAATGCCTTCAGGGTTATAACAGGCGACTTTGTAACTACGGAAGATGGTACAGGGATAGTGCATACTGCACCCACTTTTGGTGCAGACGATATGCTGGTGGCACAAAAGGCAGACCCACCAGTGCCTCCATTGTTAGTATTGGATGAAAATGAGAATGCGGTACCCCTTGTGGATTTACAAGGTAGATTTCGAAAAGAAATGGGAGATCTGGCAGGTAAATATGTTAAAAACGAGTACTATGAAGATGGGAAAGCGCCTGAACGTTCTGTTGATGTTGAAATTGCCATTCGTTTAAAAGAAGAAAACAAGGCCTTTAAAGTTGAAAAATATGTGCACAGTTATCCCAATTGCTGGCGCACAGATAAGCCAATATTATATTACCCTATGGATTCATGGTTCATAAAAATTACAGACGTTCGGGAGCGCATGTATGAACTCAACCAAACAATCAATTGGAAACCTAAGACTACCGGGGAAGGGAGATTTGGGAATTGGCTGGCAAGTGCAAATGATTGGAATCTTTCAAGATCCAGATTTTGGGGGATACCATTGCCAATTTGGAGAACTGAGGATGGTAAAGAAGAAATCATCATAGGTTCTGTGGAACAATTGAAAAAAGAAATGGCCAGATCTGTTGAGGCTGGTCTTATGAAATCTGGGGTGTTCAGGGAGTTTGAGGTTGGAAATATGACTGAAGAGAATTATGATAGGATAGATCTCCACAAAAATATTGTTGATCAGATTATCCTGGTTTCAGATTCAGGAAAACCAATGAAGCGTGAGAATGACCTTATTGACGTGTGGTTTGACAGCGGGTCCATGCCCTATGCGCAATGGCACTATCCCTTTGAAAATAAAGACCTTATTGATAAGCGTGAAACTTTTCCTGCAGATTTTATAGCAGAAGGTGTTGACCAGACCAGAGGTTGGTTTTATACATTGCATGCTATTGCAACAATGGTTTTTGATTCCGTGGCCTATAAAAATGTGGTTTCCAATGGGTTGGTACTTGACAAGGAAGGGAAAAAGATGTCGAAACGACTAGGAAATGCTGCAGACCCGTGGATGACTATAAAGGAATATGGCCCGGACGCTACACGGTGGTATCTTATTTCTAACGCCAACCCATGGGATAACCTTAAATTTGATACTGCAGGGATTGCAGAAGTAAAAAGGAAGTTTTTCGGAACACTATACAACACCTATTCTTTCTTTTCTCTTTATGCCAATATTGACGAATTTAATTATTCAGAAGAAGAAATAATTTTAGCAAATAGACCGGAGATTGACCAATGGATTTTATCGGAATTACATACCCTGATAAAAAGAGTGGATGAGGCTTATGACAATTATGAGCCTACAAGAGCCGCCAGGGCCATTGGAGATTATGTACAGGAAAATCTAAGTAATTGGTATGTTCGTTTAAGCAGAAGAAGATTTTGGAAAGGGGATTACCAGGAAGACAAAGTTTCTGCATATCAGACATTATACACTTGTTTAGTTACCATCGCTAAACTCTCTGCGCCTATTGCACCATTCTTTATGGATAGGTTGTTCACAGATTTGACCAGAACCACTGGCAAAGATCTTTTTGAAAGTGTTCATTTAGCTAACTTTCCGGAATATCATTCTAAATTTGTGAATAAGGAATTGGAAAGTAAAATGCAAAAAGCGCAAATCATATCTTCCCTTGTATTATCTATTCGCCAGAAAGAAAAAATAAAGGTACGCCAACCTTTGCATAAAATAATGATTCCTGTTTTGGATGAAAAACAGCGTTCAGAAATTGAAGCCGTTGCAGAGTTAATAAAAACCGAGGTTAATGTAAAAGAAATTAAACTTTTGGATGACGCTTCAGGGATATTGGTAAAGCGTATTAAACCTAATTTCAAAGTACTGGGCCCAAGGTTTGGTAAAGACATGAAGCTAATAAGTAGCGCGGTTGGCAAGCTGGAACAGAATGATATTCAAAAAATTGAACGTGAAGGTAAAATTTCACTTGAAATAGAAAATAAAAGTATTATATTACAGTTACAAGATGTAGAGATATCTTCTCAGGACATAGAAGGCTGGCTGGTTGCCAGTTCGGGCTCACTGACGGTGGCCTTGGATATAACCATTGATGAGGAGCTAAAACAAGAGGGGATAGCTCGTGAACTTGTAAATAGGATTCAAAATTTGAGAAAAGATTCTGGTTTTGAAGTAACAGATAAAATAGATATCAGAATATTAAAGGACGGTTTAGTCGAAAGAGCAGTTAAGAGTAATATCGGTTATATAAAGAACGAAACCTTAACCTCTGAGCTTAATTTTGAAGAACAAATGGAAGATGGCGTGGCCATCTCCTTTGATGATGTAAACACAAAATTGTCTATCCAAAAACACTAAAATTATGGGACAGGATTTAAAAGTAAGGTATACCGATAAAGAATTAGAAGAATTCAAGGTACTTATAGAAGAAAAGATTGAGAAAGCTAAAAGCCATCTCGAATTACTCAGGAGTTCATATATGAACGATGGGAATAATGGAACTGATGATACCTCTCCAACTTTCAAGGCTTTCGAAGAAGGTTCAGAGACCATGAGTAAGGAAGCCAACACTCAGTTGGCAATACGCCAGGAAAAATTTATTCGGGATCTTAAGAATGCATTGCTGAGGATAGAAAATAAGACCTATGGTATTTGTCGGGTAACAGGGAAACTTATTAATAAAGATAGGCTTAGGTTGGTACCTCATGCTACTCTTAGCATTGAGGCCAAAAACATGCAAAAATAGAGATCAGCTGCTATTTATCTCTCGTTTATCAATCTTATAGGAATATAAATTGTAAGTTTTTATATTGTCGTAAGTTCACGGAACGTATTTTATTGTACAGTCAGCAATTCTTTGTCAATTCCAGCAGGAATTTTATGTAATCCATTAGAACGCCGGCGCATTCTAATGAAGAAGATTAATTGGTATTCTCCATGGGTTTGTTTTAAATGAATATCCTGCCCTTCTGTTGATAGAATAATTCCTATTTTAGCCGAATCTATTTTAAAAAGGAATGAATATTAAGAGGTCAATGCTGATTATAGTGATTGTTTTACTTATAGATCAGCTTAGTAAAATATATATTAAAACCCATTTTGAACTAGGAGAATCAACAGAAGTTTTTTCTTGGTTTAGAGTTCTTTTTATTGAGAATGAGGGAGCCGCTTGGGGAGCCAAATTAAGTGATATTTTACCGATTTCAGACAAAATCGGCAAATTGGTTCTCACCGTTTTTCGCCTTTTTGCAATTATCGGAATTGGATATTGGCTATATGACATTATTAAGAAGAAGGCAACGGTTACTCTTATTACAGCTGTTTCCCTGATTTTCGCCGGAGCGCTTGGGAATATTATTGATTCCTTATTCTATGGGATTCTCTTCAATGACAGTTATAACCAATTGGCGACATTATTTTCTGAAGAACCATATGGCAGCTTATTTTATGGGAAAGTAGTTGATATGCTTTATTTTCCTCTAATTGATACAAATTGGCCGGATTGGGTTCCTTGGGTTGGGGGTGATAATTTTCGATTTTTTGAACCGGTATTTAATGTTGCAGATACTGCCATTAGTACAGGCGTGGGCATATTAATCGTATTTAATAAAAAGGCTTTTGGAAAAAAAGTATCTTAAAAAATATAGATCTTCTCAGGAGTAACACAGAAATCCATTGGAATATCATGTTTCTGTATATCACTAATTTTATCCACAGGCTTAAATAGGGAAAGACCAATTTTGATAACATCTTCACGACATTCCTTTAAAAACTTATCGTAGAAACCTTTACCATAACCCACTCTGTATCCACGTCTATCAAATGCCAAAAGGGGAATAAATACTACGTCTAGTTTAAGCGGAGGCACCTCTAATCCATCTACGGGCTCCGGAATATTCCATTTGTTTTTTCTTAAAACGGTATTATCTGTAAGTAAATAATGAATGAGACTGGTATCATCTAACACTTTTGGGAGCACAATATTTTTATCTTTTCCCTGTAGAATAGACATAATGAAAGCAGTATCAATTTCATTTTTTTCTGAAATTGATAAAAAAAGGTGATAAAATTCGAACGTCCATACAGGTAATTCCAAGACCCTGTTTGCAATTTCTAAACTGTAGTTTGAAATTGTTTCTGAAGACAATTCATTTCTATGATGAATATAGTTTAATCGAAGCTCTTTTTTTAGCATAAATACCGATTAAACCTGTAGCTAGTTTTGGGGAACTATTTTAATTAAAATTAATCCTTTGCCGCAACAGCAAAATATATTTTAAAAAATAGCATCAAAATAAGGTACATACCTAAAGTGATGACATAATTTTCCATGTAGTTATTAAAATTTATTGGTTAAATATAAAGAAATAAATGTCAATTATCCTATAAAACGCACCATTTAATCGTTGAAATGCACATTATTTACAATTCTCTTAACATTATTCTTACTACTAAATATTACAAAAACTTTAAATATATGATCTTAAAAAACTGAAATTCAGATGATTATATATTAGCTTGAGATATGAGAACCTTTTGCTTCTAAAATTGTTAATCGGGGATATTAATAAATTGTAAATTTTGACCTTTATGACCTTAAACTTAACAGGAGTGTTACACAATTAATTATAATTGTATTGTAACTTACCTTTGTATTGAAGAGAACCATTCTGGATACAAATTTATGCCCGAAATACCATTAGAGATTAAACTTAGCACATTACCTGACAGTCCGGGAGTATATCAATTCTATGATGCGGATGGTAAAATATTGTATGTGGGTAAGGCAAAGAATCTTAAAAAAAGGGTTTCTTCTTATTTTCATAAGAAGCATGAGTACGGAAAGACTCGTGTAATGGTAAGGAAAATAGATTCCTTAAAACACATTGTTGTTAAAACTGAATCTGATGCATTACTTCTTGAGAATAATCTAATAAAAAAATACCAGCCAAGGTATAACGTACTACTCAAGGACGATAAATCCTATCCCTGGATTTGTATTAAAAATGAACGCTTTCCAAGAATATTTCCGACTCGAAAGTTTATAAAGGATGGATCTGAATATTTTGGTCCATATACCAGTATGAAAACCGTAAAAATTTTACTTGAACTTATAAAAAGTGTTTATCCGCTGAGGACTTGTAATTATGATTTGTCCCCTGAAAAAATAAATGCCGGAAAATATAAATTATGCCTGGAATATCATCTTGGAAATTGCAAAGGCCCATGTGAAGGACTTCAAAGTTCTGAAGAGTACCATAAACAGATAGATGATATTAGACAGATAATCAAAGGTAATTTTAAGTCCTCCCTTCATTATTTTAAAACGCAAATGAAATCACTTGCGAAGGAGATGCAATTTGAAGAAGCA
>NZ_JBATGR010000347.1:0-3273 GCF_049665975.1 Eudoraea sp. | reverse complement strand
GCACTATCAAATCGGTCCGGGTTAAATTTTTCAGGGGATTCCCAAAAATCAGATGATCTGTGTAATTCGTATATAGACATTAAAACCAGGGAGCCTTTGGGGAAGCTTTGCCCCTTAACAATATCATCTGAAATAGCCATTCTATCAATGACATAAGCCGGCGGATACAGCCTTAAGGCCTCTTCTATGCACTGTTTTGTGTAGGTTAATTTAGACAGGCACTGCATCAGATCATCAGTCTCTAAGTCTATATTTTCAACCTCCTGCATAACTTTATTCTGGATAGTTGGGTGTTTTGCCAACAAAAAAAGCGTAAAACTCAGCGCATTGGCAGTAGTCTCATGCCCGGCGGTAAACAGAATAAGGACTTCATCTATTAACTGGCGCCTGGGCATATGTGTACCGTCTTCATAGGTTGCATTTAATAGCATATCCAGCAAATCGTCCTTGTTTTCTTTTGAGGCAATACGTTCTTCGATAATATTGTTTAAAATATCCCTGCCCTGTTCGGCCAGGTCCAGGTGTTTTTTAATTTTACCACTTAATAGAAACCACCATTTGAGGTAAGGTTGCCGCATTTCTCTGATTAACATCTTTTGGTTACGCTCCGTAAACTCCTGAAGCTGTTCCATGTCCTTTTGAATGTCCGACCGGCTAAAAAGGGCTTGTGCTACCACCTGGAATGCCAAATCGCCCATTAAGGGAAATACATCCTGGACAGTTCCCGGTTCTATTTTTTTTATTTCTGAATCTATGGCCTGTTTCATTATGCCCAATAGACCCTGAAGTTTCTTTTTGTGAAATGCGGGTTGCACCATACGGCGGTGTACCCGCCAGTGTTCTCCATTGGAAGTAAGGATTCCATGCCCGATATATTTGGCAAGATCAACCGTTTGGAGTTCTGATTTCTGATACTTCCTGTGCTGCTTCTGAAGTATATGTTTAATTATTGTAGCATCTCGAGTGAAAATTACGGCCTTCCTAAAGCCAACCCTGACCCTAAAGATATCGCCATATTTTTCAAAATTAGCCCTATGGAAAGGCAAGGGATTTTTAAGAATTGTCTTTCTGTTTTTAAATACCTGGAATTGCGAGATTGTGTGGAGTTCCTTCATTGATAATCTATCTGTTGGGCTAAGCGCAGTCGAAGCCCTTATTCATAACGGTCATAGTATTTATAATGTGTTGCATTCCTACACTCGGACAGAATTTGAAGCATTTTGTCATCACCACAAATCAAAGCTTCTTTTTTTCTTCTTGTCCAGCCCTTTATTTTTTTTTCAAAGTAAATAGCTTGCAATACATCATTAAATTTCTGATAAAATACAAGTTCAAGAGGTCTTCTATTGTAAGTATAGCTATTTTTTTTACATCCCGATTGATGTTGTTCTATTCTTTTTTCAAGGTCATTTGTAATTCCGGTATAATAGGATTGATCTGAACATTTTAATATATAAACGTAATAACTATGCATTTTTTGTTATGGTTGGGCTTCGACTGCGCTCAGCCTGACTTATTGGAATCTTTAATTATTTAAGGCTTCGACTGCGCTCAGCCTGACTTATTGGAATCTTGTGTTTTTTTAAGGCTTCGACTGCGCTCAGCCTGACATATTCGACTGCGCTCAGCCTGATAAACTAAAATAAACCAGGTTGTGAACCTCCTTTTATTCTGCCCAGATGGGTATAAGCCAATTCTGTTACTTCTCTACCCCTTGGTGTGCGCATAATAAATCCCTGCTGTATTAAAAAAGGTTCATAGACCTCTTCAATTGTTTCTGCACTTTCTGATACTGCTGTGGCCAATGTGGTAATGCCTACAGGGCCTCCCTTAAATTTATCGATAATTGTAGTTAAAATTTTATTATCCATTTCATCTAATCCGTGGGTATCTACATTCAAGGCTTTTAATCCATACCTGGATATGTTCATATCAATATTACCATCGCCTTTTATTTGAGCAAAATCCCTTACCCTTCTTAGCAGGGCATTGCTTATTCTTGGTGTTCCCCTGCTTCTTCCTGCAATTTCTATTGCTGCATCATCTGTAATAGCAACTTTTAAAATTTCTGCACTCCTCAATACTATAGTCGATAATAATTCGGTTCTGTAATACTCCAGTCTGCTTGTTATTCCAAATCTTGCCCGCATAGGTGCAGTTAACAAACCTGAACGTGTGGTGGCACCAATTAATGTAAAAGGATTTAAATTTATTTGTACCGACCTTGCATTTGGGCCGGTCTCAATCATGATATCAATTTTATAATCCTCCATGGCAGAATACAAATACTCTTCAACTATTGGGCTCAGTCTGTGGATTTCATCAATAAACAGAACATCGCGCTCATCCAGGTTTGTTAGAAGTCCTGCAAGATCTCCGGGCTTATCCAAAACTGGTCCCGAAGTAATTTTGATGCCAACTCCCAATTCATTTGCCAGTATATACGCCAGTGTAGTTTTTCCCAATCCCGGCGGGCCGTGAAATAAAGTATGATCCAGGGCTTCATCACGTTGGTTGGCTGCCTGTACAAAGATCTTAAGATTCTCTAATACCTGCTCCTGTCCTGTAAAATCATCAAAAGTAATGGGCCTTAATGCCCTTTCAATATCCAATTCCTCTTGTGAAAATGTGGAGCCTGTAGGATCAAGATTATCGTTCATATTTTCAAAGATAGTAAAAAACAAAAGGGGTAAATATCACAAAATGTATCTACTTCTTTATAATTTGACAATTCCCTGAAACCACATGATATTTGTCATCTTTTTTACAAAGATTTTTTGTCTTCTTTGCATAAAATTTATGAATTATCACTAAATTATCAATGGTTAGGAATTTACAATCTTCAAAAACAAAAAAACAATGAAAACAACTTTTAATCTTCAAAAATACGGAATAGAAACGGAGCAGGTGTATAGGAACAGCAGTGTTCCTGTGCTCTATGAATTAGGATTGCGATTAGAAAAGGGCACGGCTATTTCTGACGTAGGTGCACTTATGACCTACTCTGCCGAAAAAACAGGTCGTAGCCCAAAGGATAAAAGAATTGTTAGACACCCCGATTCTGAAAATAATATTGACTGGGGGCCTATCAATATTGGTTTAGATGAACATACCTTTATGGTAAATCATGAACGCGCATTAGATTACTTAAATATTTGTGATCACCTATTCGTAGTTGATGCTTTTGCCGGTTGGGATCCAAAATACAGAATTAAAGTCAGGATTATCTGCACAAGAGCTTACCATGCTCTATTTATGCAGAATATGTTAATC
>NZ_JBATGR010000346.1:0-1720 GCF_049665975.1 Eudoraea sp. | reverse complement strand
CCCCTTGTATTGCTTGCTTTAATTATAGGTAAGGTTCTGGATGTTTTTCGAAAATTAGTTGCACCTATCGCGGATAAAATTCCCATTGAAGCAATCGGCGGAATTACCATATCCAGAATAATCGCGTTACTTATACTTTTATTGGTCTGCTTTATAGCTGGTTTATTTGCCCATACAAAAAAAATAAAAGAGTTGAGGAAATGGATTGAAACTAATATTCTTTCGCATATACCTGGTTATACTTTGTTAAAAGGTATGACCGAATCTGCTGCAGGAATTGAATCTGATGATTTAAAAGATGTCGTCCTGGTAAATATCGAAGAAGTCTGGCAGATTGGTTTTTTAATGGATAAAATTGATGACGAATTGTGTTCTGTGTATATTCCCGGTGCTCCAAACCCAATGTCCGGGGATGTTTTTTTCGTCAAAAATGAACGCCTTAAAATACTGGATTTACCAGAGTTAAGCGCAATGAAAATTTATAAAAAATTGGGATTAGACGCGAAGAAGATTCTGAATGGGCAAGTTAACCAATCATCTTTTTGAGTAAAATTTGGATTGAAAAAGCATATGCTTTATATATACAGTTATTTAGTTTAAATATTACCAATACTATTATTTTGCCCTTATCCTTTGTACATGTACTTTTACAATTAGGTTTACTTGCATTTTTATAAGAAAATTCAAGAGAATTTAAAACTTAATAGAATAATAGTTAAACACAAACGGAGTATTACCAATAATAGAAAATATGACTACTTCAATTTTTGATTCCATACCCATCTATTATGTTTACTTTGGTATTTGTATTTTGATGTTAATCGCTTTTGAGATTGGTTATCAAATTAGCAGGCGTTCTAAAGGAATTAAAGAAGAGGTGGAACCCGCTACGCTAGCACCAGTTATTGGCGGATTAATTGGATTATTGGGATTCCTCATGGCTTTTACATTTTCCATTGCCACAGAACAATTTAGTCAGCGTAAACAATACGTTCTTGAGGAAGCCAACGAAATTGGAACTTCTTACCTAAGGGCATACCTTGTTGATACGAAATACAAAACCGAAGTAAAGCGATTATTAAGGGAATATGTTGACACGCGCCTGCAAGCCCTGAGCAGCACAAATATCAACAATGAACTCGTCAGATCAGTTGAGTTGCATAGTCTTTTATGGAATGAAGTATCGAATGCTGCATTAGTTACTCCCAATACCAACACGGCGATGCTGGTTCAGTCTATTAATAATGTGATTGATATGCATGAAAAAAGGGTTACTGCAGGTTTGCGAAATCGGATTCCTATTGCAATTTGGATAACACTTCTGGCCATCTCGTTCGTGACCATGGCTATAATAGGTATTAAAGCAGGTTTTACCAAACCAAGGGGTTTGATTGCTGTAATTCCCATGATATTGGCCTTTGCCGCACTCACCACACTTATTGTGGATCTCAACCGTCCTCAAAAAGGGTTATTTAAGGTAGGGCAAGAATCGTTGATTTCACTTCAAAAGAGTATGCAAAAAGATGTGCAATAAGCGTGCGACTTTCATCACCCCTTTTTCCTAATTCTCTTATATCCTTGGTGTATTTCTTTATGACATAAATCATAGTTTGTCTTTTGTTGATATCCTACCTTTTGAAACTAATTTTAAATTAAAGACGATGGCAATAAACAAAAATGATAAAAGTTCCTGGGCTATTGGTGGAACTACGCTTATTGG
>NZ_JBATGR010000345.1:0-22404 GCF_049665975.1 Eudoraea sp. | reverse complement strand
TTTATTAGCCGCAGTTACGAGATGATTAAATAGGTACTCCTATCAGAGATTACCGAAACGGCATAAATATCATGTTCATTGAATGCTTCACGGGCACACATAGATTATCTATATGATAATTTCAGAGGGCCCGTGAAGTTTTTTAATTCCAATTTTCCACTAATTCAAAGTAAATGATTCATTCCTGGCATTATCTATTAATGTCCTTTATGTATATCCTGGCAGGTATTATGCATTTTATAAAACCCAAAGCCTACCTCCGAATTATGCCGGGGTATCTTCCCAATCATAAACTTTTGGTCACATTAAGTGGAATTGCTGAAATAGCTTTAGGGCTGAGCCTGTTGTCACCGAAACTTAAAGATTTGGCTATATATGGAATAATACTAATGCTAGTTATTTTCCTTACAGTTCATTTTCATATGTTATCGGGGAAAAAAGCCTCTGCAGGAATCCCAAGATGGATCCTGCTCCTAAGAATTCCGTTACAATTCGGACTTATGTACTGGGCCTATTGGTATTTGGAGATGTAGATGATTTAATAAGTTGGGGATCTTTTAATCAATAACTAACTTAGTGTATATCTATTTTCCAGATGCTTCTTCAAAAAGAAAATCTGCACATAAATAAACAATGCAAGTCCAGAAAGCCCATAAACCAGAGTACTCGGCAAATGTATTTGTGAAAGAAAATCTAAAAATCCAACTTTGTTTGGTGCCAGCTGATCAATGCCAGGCAACCAACTAATGTTAAGGTCTATATTCCCAAAAATTATAAATGTGAATAGAAAAACGGCAAAGGCGGCTAAAACAAACCAGCTTGTTTTAGAAATCAAGGGCTTATACTCAATTGTTGTTATTTTTTCTTCTTGCGCTACTATTTTTGACATAATGTTTTGGGTAAACCCATCAGAAGGTGTCTCAATTCCTGCACTTTTCACAATTTTTTTTATAAAATCATCAAGCTGTTTATCTTTATTATCTTCCATAGCTATGTATAATTTCTTGTTCCAATTTTATTTCCAAAATTTTTGCTAAACGCTTTCTTGCTCTAAACAATCTTACTTTAATCGTATTAGAAGGAATTTCCATAACCTTGGATATTTCAGCCATTGAAAGCGTTTCAAAATAATAAAGAGTAATTAAAACGGCGTCATCGACAGCTAGTTCCTGAATTGCATACTTTATTATTTCTGCTCGCTCCTTAACGTCCATCAAGTCAAGAGCATCATCCATTGATGCTATATTATATTCTTCAGAAATATCTATTTTGGTTGTGTCAACCCGTCTCTTATTCTTTTTTAAATAGTCTAGACTTCTGTAATAAGCAATCTTATACAACCAGGTAGAAAACTTAGATTGACCTTTAAATTCATTCAAGGCATTATAGGCTTTTAGAAATGTATCCTGCCCTATTTCCTCAGCGTCCTCCCGGTTTTTTACAATTTTTAACGCCAGAGAATATACCATATGCTTATACCTATCTACCAATACAGCATAGGCATTATTTTCCCCTTGTATTACTTTATAAATAAAGTGCTCGTCCGGTTTCTGGCTCATTTGTTATATAAGACGCAAATAATAGCATCCTGGTTACATAAAATATTAAAATAAATCCTCATTTCCGGTAACCAACTATAAAATTTGTTCGTCTTACCCTGTGAACAAAATGTTTAATCCATTAAAAACTAAATAAAATGGGAGGAGAAATCATTATAGTTGCACTCGTATTTGGGGCAATCTTTGGAGTTTTTTATTTATATTTTTCGACACGAAATAAAGAACGCCTTGCGTTAATTGAAAAAGGTGCCGATGCAAGTATTTTTGTGAAAGGAAAACGAGCACATGCAGCTCCATTCTGGAAGGTATTTATTCTTAATCTGTCGTTATTATTGATCGCTGTAGGCTTGGCAATATTTATAGCTTCTGTTTTAGTAAATACCATGGGCTTGGATGAAGAGGTTGCATATCCTGCAACAATCTTCACAATGGCAGGTCTTGGGCTTTTTGCCGGTTTTACTTTGACAAAAAAATTAGAAAAAGAAGAATAAATAAGTTTATCAAAGCCATTGAATTGAAACCATCGTATAAACACGATGGTTTTTTTGTCATCACAATAATTTGTTTTAGAGCCACATATTATAGAACTTTAATAACTTAAAAGTGAGCAAATGGATGATGATGTTATTTCCTTAGTCCATGCATTGGGGGTTTTTCAAGGATTAATTTTAGGAGTAATACTTCTTTTTATAAACAAAAAGAATAAATCCACTTTTTTTCTGGGTTTGTTTCTTATTGGATTTGCCATTGAGTTTTTACCTTTTCTTCTGAAGGATTTTAAAATCCTTGAAAATCATCCCGGATTACTCCTTCTGCCCATTAGCTTTTCATGGATTATATTTCCAATTTTTTTTCTGTATGTGCAAAAGATCTCCATTTTTGCCCATGAGAGAGTAACTTATCGCATATTGTATCCGGGAATAATTTCTATACTTTTTCTATTTCTTTTGTTTTTGCTACCCGAATCGACAAAAGAATACCTGCGCGGGACGTATCTTTTCGAAATATTGTTTACGCTTGGCCTTATGTATTCTTTATATATTATTGTTCGAATAAACAAATATATTAATAATCATACGGAAGAAGTAAAAAACCAATTTACTACAGTCAAAAACAGACAATTACAATGGACGAGGTTTTTTATAGCTTTTTGTTTTGTGCTTGTAGGGGTTCACATCGGGACTTTATTTATTGAGATTGCCCCGATTTTTGAATTACTCATATCCTGCTGTAATCTTATACTTGTTTTTTCTATTGCTATTAGTGGAATTATTCAATATAATGTGTTTTCTGCTATACAACGGGCAGATTTACCTGTAAAGGAGGCTTCTTTGGAAAGAGAGGATCACACAGAAAAAGTTCTTGAACTTGTTACCCGAATAGACCAATATGTTACGGATTCTGCTGTTTATACCAAACAGGATCTGACCGTAGTAGATATTTCATCAGCTCTTGAAGTACATCCAAAAGATGTTTCTTTGGCCATTAATAAACATTATAATAAAAACTTCAATACTTATATTAATGAATTTAGGGTAAAGAAGGCTCAGGAACTTCTAAAAACTGATATTCTTACTAATTTAAGCATAGAAGGGCTAAGTCGTGAAGTGGGTTTTCATAGTAAAGCTTCATTTTACACAGCATTTAAAAAGGTCACCGGAACCACTCCCATGAATTATCATACCGAGGTTTTAGAAAGCTAGAACAATAATTTAAAGTTTACTTATTGTTTTAAATAGTCCTATTTAACCTCTTTTTAGTATTTAATTCTGAAATCTAAACTTCTTAAGATTGAATTCATAAGATGAAAACAATCCTTTTCCTAATATTTGCAGTCCTAATTCAATAGCTGTTTTAAGAGGTTAGATGTTCCCCTAATTTGAGGAATTGTAATTGAAGCTGTAGAATTTAGGTAGTTCCCTGTAGGGCCAATTTATTGGCCCTATTTTTTTGATTTATCAAAATTACCCAAATAAAAAAGTGGTTATGAATTTAATAGAATTAAGTCCTGTAGGAAATTTTGAAAGTTGGGAAATCGCCAGATTGAATGAATTTAGGTCTGAACAATTCGCCAAAACTTTGAGCCAGTCTCCTATTTATGAAAATGATGAATTCAGATTGTGGAATATTACCTTAAAACCTAAGGAAAGGCTACCTTTTCGCAAAATTACGAATGATTTTAGCTATACTTTCCTGACTGAAGGTTTTGGGGTTTTTCATCAAGGCGATGGAAAAATCAATTTTGGACAGTTCAAAAAAGGTGATGTATATTATTATAGTATAAAAAAGTACGGAGAACTTATTCTCGATTTTGAAAACATAAGTCTTGAGGTTTTAAAATTTATGGTGATTGAACTTAAAACAGACTCATAATCCTCTTCATTTCCATCACAATCCTTATTAGCTATATTTTCTGTTTTGACCTACCCTCTTTATTAAATTCTCAGAATCCTTTTAAGAAATCAAACCCCTTAATTTGTAATTAATACAAAGTGGTGCTATCTTTAAAATATGCAGGTATTATCTACTAACATTGGTAAATTGACCAAAATTAATTGGAATGGAAAAGAGCTAAGCACAGGCATATTTAAAACCCCAACGAGATCTCCATTGGTTTTGGAAACAGAAAAGGTTGCAAATGATTCCATAGCAGACCGAAAGGTGCATGGAGGTGTGTATAAGGCTTGTTATCTCTTTTCTACAGAGCACTATGCCCATTGGAAAAAGCGTTATCCGCATCTAGACTGGAACTGGGGAATGTTTGGAGAAAACCTCAGTGTGAACGGTATGGATGAAACAGAAATCCGGATTGGAAATATATATAAAATTGGTACAGCTTTGGTGCAGATATCACAACCCAGAGAACCTTGTTTTAAATTGGGTATTCGGTTTGGCACACAACAGATTCTGAAAGAGTTTATAGACTACGGTTTTCCAGGTACATATGTAAAAATACTTAAAGAAGGTCAGGTCTCTTCAGGAGATAAATTAACCCTTATTCAACTTTCAGATAATTTATTAACAGTGCATCAATTTTTTAAATTGTTATATGCAAAGAAAAAAGACAAAAAAGTCTTAATGCTCGCAATAGAAAATCTTGCACTACCAGAATATAAAAGAGAACGCCTAAAAAAATATCTTTAAAAAAAAGGGCCAAAAAGGCCCTTTTTAAAACTTAATTAAACTACATACTAGTTAACTACAATGTAGTCATAGTAGGTGTTTTTTCCATCCTTTACCACTACAGTGTAGCGATCTTCATGGGCGGATTCAAAATTAAAAGCTTTTGTTACTATGCTTTCGTTCTCAATTACTTCACTAAATAAAGTGCGGTTATCACTATCATAAACTTTAATTTGCACGTCTTTACCATCCAGGTTAAGTAAGTTAAGAAAGAGCCTCGATCCCTTTTTTCTAAATACCGGCTTAGTATTCTCACTTCTCTTTAGAGCGGTCTTCTTGTTTTTTGAATCCAATTCTACAATTAAGCTATTAGACGGACCTTCAGTCATCGAGCTTAGTTTAGGTTCTTTTGCCAAGCCTACTACTGTAGCAAACATAAAGGCAATCAATACGGTAAATTTCAAATTTGTTTTCATAACATTTCGTTTTAGAGTTAATGACTAATTTACAGTACAAACTTACCACCAAAGTATTTCAGGAAATACAACCAGGTTTTCTAATTTCTATCCTATTTTAACCGCATTATAACCCTATTTTAAATAATAGGTTAATATTACACATATAATGGGTAATTCTGCAACAATTCATTGTAGTTGGCACCCATCAGGTTTTGAAAGAGTTTACTGAAAATGGATTCCGGGAAACCTATCTCAGAATAGGTGAAGAAGGTCAGGCATCTGCTGAAGATAAACCAGCCTTTTAGGAACATTCTGATGGTTGATGAAATCTACATCAGACCTTTGAATTGCTATGTACAAAGAAAAAAAATGAAAAATTCTTAAGACTGGTAGTTGAAAAACTTGTACTACCCGAATATAACTGAAGGCTTAAAAAGACACCTAAAAAAAAGGGCCTAATAGGCCCCTTTTTTAACTAAACTAAACAACATACTAATTAACTGCAATGTCTTCATAGTAGGTATTTTCACCATCCTTTACCACCACCGTATAGCGATCTTCATGGGCGGATTCAAAATTAAAAGCCTTTGTTACAATCCTTTCGTTCTCAATTACTTCACTAAATAAAGTGCGGTTTTCGCTGTCAAATACTTTAATTTGAACATCTTCTCCATCCAGGTTAAGTAAGTTAAGAAAGAGCCTCGATCCCTTTTTTCTAAATACCGGTTTGGTATTCTCAAATCTATTCAGAATTTTAACCTCTTTGTTTTCAACAATTATTGGGTAAACAAGAGTCCTTAAGGAATCATCTAGTTCTAAATAGTAAGAACCATTCTCTAGTTCATTCAGATCAAACTTCTTAGTATAAGATGTTGACGTGATTTTCTCTGAAAATATGATATTCTGATTTTCATCTATTATCTTGAGAAAAGTCTTGTTGCTTTTTGAATCCAATTCTACAACCAAGCTTTTAGATTGACCTTCTGCCATCAAGCTTAGTTTAGGTTCTTTTGCCAAGCCCACTACTGTAGCAAACATAAAGGCAATCATTGCGGTAAATTTTAAATTTGTTTTCATAACATTTCGTTTTAGAGTTAATGAATAATTTACAGAGCAAACTTACTACCAAAGCATATCAGCAAATACAACCAGGTTTTCCAATTTATACTCTATTTTAACCGAATGTTAACCCTATTTTAACACAAGGGTTAATATTACACATATAATGGGTAATTTTGTAACAAAAGGCTAAAACGGAGTTGAGTAATTTTACATCATCAATCATCAGAAAAAATGAAAAAATACAAACCGGCTTTTGAAGCTATTGAACCTAATTTTGGGCACTCATTTACGTATCAAAAATTTGATTCCACAAAGAATAACAAAGACAATTTGTGGCACTATCATCCTGAAATAGAATTAGTATATGTCAACGGAGGAGCAGGTAAACGCCAGATTGGAAGTCATATTTCATGTTATACCGATGGAGATTTAATCTTAATTGGAAGTAATTTACCGCATTGTGGGTTTACTGATAAGTTTACGGGGAACAAAAGTGAAATTGTCATTCAAATGAAAGCGGACTTTTTAGGTAATTCTTTTTTTAATATTCCAGAAATGAAGCAAACTCAGACTTTGTTTGAAATTGCCAGGGGTGGTGTTGCATTTGGTGGTGAAACCAAAAACATTGTTGGCGAAAAATTGGAAAATCTTGAACATGAATCAGATTTTGACCAGTTGTTATCTATTTTGTCTATATTGAATGAACTAGGAAACTCTCAGGATTTTAAAGTGTTGAATGCAGAAGGATTCTCATTTAAAACAGATATTGAGGATAATGACCGAATAAATATCGTTTTTAATCATGTGAGAAATAATTTCAAAGAAGAATTAACCCTTAAAGAAATTGCAGATAAGGCTGGAATGACAGTTCCTTCCTTTTGCAGGTACTTTAAAAAAATCACCAACAAAACCTTTATTCAATTTGTTAATGAATATCGCTTGGTACACGCGTCAAAATTGCTTGCTGAGCAGCCAATGAGCATTACTGATATTTGTTTTGAAAGTGGCTTTAATAATTTTTCGCACTTTAATAAATCTTTTAAGGCATTTACCGGCCAAAATCCGTCTGAATTCCGAAACAGGTTAAAAATGGTAGTCCAATAATAGATTATAAAGTTTTGAAAAAATTGAAATTACAACTACCCGATAGTGATATCACATATTTCTCCAATTTTCTGGACTATGAGAATGCTAGTAGCTATTTTGAATTGCTAAAATCTACGGTACCATGGCGTCAGGATGAAATAAGGGTTTATGGCAAAATATATCCTCAACCCCGGTTAACGGCATTATATGGAAATAATAATCAATCTTATTCCTATTCAGGAATTACAATGCAACCTCTACCATTTACTGAAACAATACTAGTTCTTAAGACAAAACTATCCGGAGTGACTCCTGTAAATTTTACAAGTTGTCTTTTAAATCTTTACAGAGATGGGAAAGACAGCAATGGCTGGCATTCGGATGATGAAAAGGAATTAGGGAAAAATCCGGTTATAGCTTCAGTATCCCTGGGGCAGCAGCGTTATTTCCATCTAAAACACAAAAAATTAAAGGACTTAAAATATAAAATTCTCTTGGAGCATGGAAGTCTGCTTCTAATGAGTGGCCAAACGCAACATTACTGGCTACATCAAATAGCTAAAACAGCCAAACCAATTGGGGATAGGATTAACCTGACCTTTAGAGTTATCCCATAAAAAAAAATCGACTTTTAAAAGTCGATTTTTTTTTATACCATTTACAGCGGAGTTGTATACTATCTTTAACATTTTGGTATACTATGCTAATTTCCTCATATGCAACCTTATTAGTATAACTTGCAAAATGAATTAAAAGACATAAAATATCGCTTAATCTCCAATTTATTAGGCAAATAACAATTCTAAGAATCTTATTTTAAATAACTTAACTAAATATATCATTTAATACCCGAGCTAAACGCAGCCCACCCTTTTGTAATTGTTTCTCTACCGTTTTCCAATATTTATAACTGTAAGAGTAACCTAACTTTTCGCCTTTATCAACTGAACCATATATTTCATTTGCCAATTCTTGTGATTCCTTTACCCATTCCAGAACTGTGCCTTTTTTTATTTCACTGATTTCTTCTCTATTAAGGAGTGGTAATTTTTTTGATAGTTCCGTATAACTCATCCCGTAATCATTAATCATATTAGAATCCCAAATCCTATGTAAATTACTGCCTTTTCCAAACCACTGCAATTGAATATTATTACCGCCTTTATCCCCTGCTCGTCCCACATGCATGGGTTGATGCAAATCACCAATTAAATGAATAAGCATTTTTAAATAGAAGATTCTGTCTGCTTCAGTACTGTCCTTATTTTTTAGTATTTCAATACATTTTTGAATTCCGGTAACTAAATCACCATTTGGACTTGGTTCCACCTCTGAATAATTCTTGTCCGACGGTATATTTACATAATGCCAGGGCGAATAATTTTTATAAACTCCGTCCGACTTAATTAGGTCGGCATAATTGGAAACTGCCGCCAGGTTTTGCCCATTTAATAGTTTGAAAATGACTCGCTTCGTTTTTCTATTTAAATGCTCCTGAGCCACTTCACCAATCACCCTGTGGCCGGTTTTTGACCAGAAATTGGAATTTCCCATCGCTAAATGAGCACATAATAAAAACAACAAGACAGTAATCCTCATATTTAAAACTTTTTTTCAAAATTAAATAATAAGACATTAATGAATTGTTAAGGCATGTAATATTCTAATTAATTAATTTCATCTTGCATAATTAAATCCAGACAAGTGATTCTTAAAAGAATAACTCCTCCATTTCTAAGGTACGCCTTATTAACACTAGTGCTGCTGATTAGCCTGGCATTAATCTTTGTGTTGAGTGTTTATATTGGTGCCTGGGGAAAACTTCCAGACAAGAAATCATTAGCAGAATTTCAACACCCAAGAGCCTCTGAAGTATATACAGCAGATAGTGTTTTGATTGGAAAGTATTACCTTAATGACAGACAACCTATATCCTACAAAAACATACCAAAGCATTTAATAAATGCACTAATAGCTGTTGAAGATGAACGATTTTATGAACATTCCGGAATAGACTACAAAAGCTTGTTAAGAGTTGCAATAAAAACCGTTTTGTTGCAAAATAAAGCCTCAGGTGGAGGCAGTACCATTAGCCAGCAGTTGGCTAAAAATCTTTATCCCAGATCAAAAACGGGAATATTTTATTTAACCATAGATAAAATTAAAGAAATGATTGTTGCTTCCAGACTTGAAGATATTTATAGTAAGGAAGAAGTTTTACAGCATTATTTAAACACAGTTTCTTTTGGTGACAATACTTTTGGTATAGAAAGTGCTGCCTTAAAATTCTTTGGAAAAAACGCACATTCCCTAAATATTGAGGAAGCGGCTGTTCTTATAGGAATGCTTAAAGCTACCTACACCTATAATCCAAGAGTTTTTCCTAAAAATAGTCTCCTAAGAAGAAACCTGGTCTTAAATGCCATGGCAGACGAAGCCTTTATTAAAACATTAGAAAAAGATAGCCTGGTATCTCTACCGCTGATAATAAATTATAAGAATTTTGACCATAATCAGGGATTGGCTCCATATTTTAGGGAAGAAGTACGAAAGCAAGTCCTTAACTGGTGTAAAACACAAAATGAACAGGGAAATTCATATAATATTTATACCTCAGGGCTAAAAATATTTACTACTCTCGATTATAAAATGCAGGTTTTAGCAGAAGAGGCTATGAAAACTCATATGAAAGCACTTCAAAAAAGTTTTGAGAAGAGTTATGGTAATAATGCACCTTGGCTTACAAATAATGAATTAATTCTTAAAACGGTTAAGAAATCTATAGCCTATAAAAATCTAATTCAACAAGGGTTGAATGAGCAACAGGCATGGGATTCATTAAAACAGAAGAAAGTAATGATGCTTACTTCATGGGAAGGAGAAAAAGAACTCAAGAAAAGCTCAATAGACAGCGTTAAGCATTACATGAAATTTCTAAATACCGGTTCTATCTCAATAGATCCTGGTACTGGCGCTGTTAAGACCTGGATAGGTGGAATTGATTATAAAGTTTTTAAATATGATCATATTTCTCAGAGCAGAAGACAGGTAGGGTCTACATTTAAACCAATAGTTTATACTGCAGCATTGGAAAATGGGATAGAACCCTGCACGTATTTTTCGGCACAAGAAGTGGAATATCAAAACCTGGAAGGTTGGTCCCCTTCCAATTCGGGGAATAAAGATGAGACTTTTATGAATTATTCCATGAAACAGGCATTAAGTAATTCAGTAAATACCGTGGCAGTAAAAGTGTTGGAAAAAACGGGAATACCGAATGTGCTGGAACAGGCTAAAAAAATGGGTATTACCGCAGATTTACCAAGTTTACCCTCATTAGCTCTGGGTACCGGTGAAATTGGCATAGAAGAAATGGCAGGGGCGTATGCCAGTTATGTTAATAACGGGAAAGCTGTTAAACCTATTTTGATAAGTGGTATAAACAATTACAAAGATTCCATACTTGATGTTTTTGTGCCAAAAATTTCTTCCGTTCAGGCATTTAGTGATGAAAACCGGCAGATTATGCTGGAATTTATGAAAGCCACGATTAATGAAGGAACAGGTGCCCGAATAAGAAATACTTACGGATTAAAAAATGATATTGCTGGTAAAACCGGAACAACACAAAATAATAAAGATGCCTGGTTTGTTGCTCTTACCCCTAAATTGGTTCATGTAACATGGGTAGGATTAGACAATCACGAAATTGGTTTTAAGAACACCTCACTTGGGCAAGGTGCTAGTGCGGCTTTACCGATTTTTGCTCTTTGGATGCAAAAATTAAACAAGGATACATCCTATAATTACATAACCCGAGCAAATTTTATTAATCCGGATGCTGCGGTTATTTCAATGCTTGATTGCGAACCTGTAAAACGAGACGGTTTCTTTAAAAGACTTTTTAAAAATCCAAAAAAGAAGAAAACCAAAAAATTTAAACAATAAAATTAAAGTCGCCGGTATAGATCATAGAAATTCAACAATTGATACTCTATTGACATAATATTGCCGTAATTTTATACTTCTATACCATATAAAAATATAATCAGTAATCTATAAATATCTAAATATAATATGCAGGGATATGTCGTTCACATTAAAAGTCTGGTCGTTTACAGAAATGACATTGTCTAAAAAATAAAAACGAAGATCTTTGTATCCTATTTTCTATTAAAAACGATTTTAAAATTTGTCTAGACTTATTATGATGTCTAATCCATATTTAATGGTAAAAACATTCATTTTTTTAACCTTATTTCTTACTTCAATAGCATTTTACGGACAAAGTAATATTAAATCCTCTATTTACTACGGTCAGAATAAAACCAGATCTTTTGTTGTTAAAAAAATCGATAAGAATATTGTCCCCGATGGGGTTTTGGACGAACCCATTTGGGAAACAGCGAATAGCGCCAATAATTTTTGGGAATATTTTCCTTTAGATTCCATTCAGGCCAGACAACAGACAGATATTAAAATGCTTTATGATGATAAAAACCTCTATATAGGAATTGTGGTTTATGCTTTGGGTAAGGATTATTCCATTCAATCCTTGAAAAGAGATTATCGGGCCGGAAACAGCGATAATATTAGCTTACTTTTTGATACATTTAGTGATGGTACAAACGCCTTCTTATTTGGCATTAACCCTTATGGGGTGCGCAGAGAGGGCCTTATTTCGGGAGGAGGCCAGGACTCCAGGAATTTCACTACAACATGGGATGTAAAGTGGAAAGGAGATTCAAAAATTTATAGCACCTGGTATACTTCTGAAATGGTTATCCCGCTCACTTCATTTAAGTTTAAAGAAGGTGAAACAAAATGGAGGTTTAACAGTTATCGGTTCGACAGTCAATCTAACGAAACCAGTACCTGGATAAATATTCCACAAAATCAGAATGTATGGGGATTGGCATTTATGGGAGATATGGTTTTTGAAAAACCTCTGGGTAAATCCAGAACCCCATTAGCACTAATTCCCTATGTAAATGGAAGTATAAATAATGATTTTGAAGAAGACAATACCACTAATAAGTTTTCGGTTGGTGGAGATGCCAAAGTTTCTATCGGTAACAGTATGAATTTGGATATTACTGTAAACCCGGATTTTTCCCAGGTCGAAGTAGATGATCAGGTCACAAATCTTACGCGATTTGAAATTTCACTACCGGAAAAAAGACAATTCTTTATAGATAATAATGACTTGTTTGGAAGTTTTGGTGACTCGAGAGATGCGAACCCCTTTTTTTCAAGAAGGATAGGTATTGCAAAGGATACTGCGGATAATACCATTGAAAATAAAATCATAGGAGGAGTTAGATTAAGTGGGAAATTAACAAAAGACTTACGGTTGGGTTTTCTTAATCTTCAAACTGCATCAGATGAAGAAAATGAAATCCCGTCTAATAATAATATGATGTTTGCCCTACAGCAGAAAGTTTTTGCAAGGTCTAACATTGGTGTCTTTTTTATTAACAGGCAATCGCTTAAAGATTACGATTTTCTTTTACCTGAGGATAAATACAACCGCGTACTGGGACTGGATTACAATCTGATTTCACAGGATAATGTATGGAATGGAAAATTCTTTTTTCAAAAGTCATTTCAACCGGAGAGTAACGGTAAGGATATAGCCACTGGTGCACGCCTGGAGTACAACTCCAGAAATTACAAGGCTTCAGGTAAATTAGTATATGTAGGCGAAGATTTCAGATCAGATTTGGGTTTTGTAAGACGTACGGATATTTTAAAAAGCTTTGTTCAATTTGAACGTGTATTTTGGCCAAGAAATAGTTTTATCCAAAATCATTCTTTCCAGTTCTTTCCTATTTTTATATGGAGCCCAAGTATGGATTTTAAGAATACCGACAATGAATTCAGAGGTCAGTGGGAAGCCAGGTTTGAGGATCAATCAAGGTTCAACGTCGAATTCTCTAATAAGTATACTTTTTTAATTGATGATTTTGATCCAACAGATACCGATGGTGGCATTCCTTTACCCGGAAATCAGGGATATCACTACAACAGCGTTAAAGCCGAGTATAACTCAGATCGTAGAAAAATCTTTTCTTATTCCGTTGAACCATCTATTGGTCGTTTTTTTAATGGTGACCGCTTTTCTGTTCAAGGAGGAATGACCTTCCGTTTTCAACCAAAAGTATTTCTCTCTATGATAATGAGGTACGATAAAATTGCATTGCCCGACCCCTACCCCAGTGCAGACATTTGGTTGATAAGTCCAAAAATTGAAGTCACTTTTAGCAAATCAATATTTTGGTCAACCTTAATTCAATACAGCAATCAGCGAGACAATTTTGGTATAAATTCGAGATTACAATGGCGTTTTGCTCCGCTATCAGACCTTTTTCTGGTATATAATGATAATTATTTTGTAGATGGTTTTGCACCAAAGACTAGATCTATTAATCTAAAAATAACCTATTGGTTGAATATTTAGGTTCATTTTCATAGTGAACAGCCCCATCTAATTTCATTATATTTGATGGCTTTTCACCATTAAATAATCTTCCATGAACCATTTACCAATAACTGAAGACACCGTAATTTTTGGTTTACTATGTCTCTGTCTTGGGTTTGTATTTTATACATCTTCCATTAAAACCGGATTTTGGAAAAAATTCTATGCCATTGTTCCAACTCTTTTAATGTGCTATATGCTACCAGCAATATTAACCAGTTCGGGACTCATCTCTGAAGAAAATTCAAAGCTGTATTATATAGCCAGCAGATATTTACTGCCGGCGGCTTTGGTACTTATGACCTTAAGTATTGATCTTCAAGCGATAATAAATCTCGGTTCCAAAGCTCTTATAATGTTCTTAACAGGAACAGCAGGTATTATTATAGGAGGCCCAATCGCAATTTTAATAGTTTCAATCTTTTCCCCGGAAACAGTAGGGGGTAATGATTTTGATGCTGTATGGAGAGGTTTATCCACAATTGCCGGAAGCTGGATTGGCGGAGGGGCAAACCAGGCCGCAATGCTCGAAGTCTTTTCTTATAACCCCAAAAAATTTGGTGACATGGTACTGATAGATATAGTGGTAGCAAATATCTGGATGGCAATAATTCTTCTTGGAATCGGGAAGTCTGATAAGATTGATAAATGGTTAAAAGCTGATAATTCTTCTATTGAAACCCTTAAAACAAAAGTTTCTGAGTATACTGCTAAAATTACCCGGGTTACAACGCTTCACGACTATGTAATTATGTTGAGTTTGGCATTTACAGCAGTGGGTATTGCTCATTTTGGTGGCTTCCATTTTTCAGAATTCTTACAGGAAAATTTTGAGGTTATCCGGAATAAGCAAAAAGCGCTTTCATCTCTGGGTTCTGAATTTTTGTGGATGGTTGTTTTTGCTACGACCATTGGTATTATCCTGTCTTTCACAAAGGCTAAATATTACGAAGGAGCCGGGGCAAGTAAAATAGGTGGGTTATTTATCTATATCCTTGTGGCTACTATTGGAATGAAAATGGATTTAGGAAGTTTTTTAGACAAACCAGGTTTAATTGCAGTTGGCCTAATCTGGATTTCCATACACGCGGGATTATTAATTCTTGTGGCTAAAATTGTTAGAGCACCTTACTTTTTCCTGGCCGTGGGAAGTCAGGCAAATGTAGGTGGAGCGGCATCTGCACCAATCGTTGCTGCAGAGTTTCATCCATCACTTACCTCTGTGGGTATTCTTCTGGCCGTCCTGGGCTATGTAGTAGGAACCGCAGGTGCATATATATGCGCCCTTCTAATGGAAATTGCTTCAAAAGTTTAAATTTCCAACAAACTTTGATGATATTTGCGGCAGAAATAAAATACCATGAAGAACGTAATACTTACTTTACTAAGCTGTGCCATATTAGCATCTTGCGGTTATAAGGATACTGAAAATACCATGACTGTTACAGGAAAGGTAAAAGGATTAAAAAAAGGGACGATTTATCTTCAGCATATCCCGGATACTTTGCTAGTTGTAATTGATTCTCTTGTGGTTGAAGGTGATGGGAATTTCATGTTTAAAACTGAGCTGGAAAGTGCGGAGGTTTTTTATTTATACCTCGATAAAGAGGACAATAATGATATAAACGACAGGATTACTTTTTTTGGCGAACCCGGTACAATAACTATTAACACCAATTGGAATACATTCGATACCAAAGCAAAAATTAGTGGTTCTGAAAACCAAAAGAAACTCGAAGAATACAGGAAAGTAATGTCACGTTTTAACACTACCAACCTAGAAATTATCAGGGCAGTTTATGATCCCGAGACTCCTAAAGATTCTCTAACTCAGGATTCTATTCAAAAAGCAAGTGACATGAATATCAAAAGGGGTTACCTCTATGCTCTAAATTTTGCACTAAATAACAAAGATTATGATATTGCCCCTTATATAGCCTTAAAAGAAGTGCCGGATGCAAATAAAATTTACCTGGATTCTATTAACAATTCATTAAGTCCGGAAGTAGCCAATGGCAAATACGGAAGGGCTCTTCAAGAATATCTGGAAGAGGAAAAAAATAACTAATCCCTGAGGTAAAAAACTACGTTAATTTATTAACTTTATCTACAAGCGCTCTGGCTTTTTCTTCCAGTTCTTTACGTACGCTTTTTAGGTGTTCCTTCTTATTGTCTACGCCTTTATTATTAACTTTCGAAATTAAATCATCAAAAGTGGCAATCGCACCATCAATAATCTCTGAACCTTCTTTTGAACCTTGTTTGTCATTGGCAGCCTCAACAATATAAACTGCTTCAATTATATCACCCAGTACGTAATTTATATCTTTTTTTAATTCTCTAATGTTTGCCATTGCTCAATAATTTTGTGTAAAAGTAAGCTTTTTCAAATAGTAATTTCGAGAAGTTTAGCTTGCTTGGCATTCAAAAGAATATGGTTAGTAATAGCCGGTACTAAAACAGTCTCCCCTTTTCTAATTGAGATTGATCCAAAATCGTTCTCTATTAAAACTTCTCCATCAATACACATGTATATGGTAAAGGAATCCTGATCAGAAACATCGAATTGCATATTTTTATTTAAACTGATGAAGTTCGTTTTAAAATAAGGGCAATTTACCATTGGGTTAGAAACGTTTGTTTCCTGTCCATAGCTAACTTTAAAGTCGTCTTGCTTATCATAACTAATGGCGTCAACAGACAATTCCGTATGTAATTCCCTTAGGTTTCCCTGAGCATCTTTTCTATTATAGTCGTACACTCTGTATGTTTGGTCAGAAGTTTGCTGTATTTCCGCTATTAATATCCCTGCTCCTATGGCGTGAATTTTGCCTGCACTTATAAAATAAGCATCGCCTTCACTTACATTTTCATAATTTAATAAGTCTGTTAATGTATCATTCTTCAGACTCTCCACATATGTTTCCCTGGTAATATCATCTTTAAACCCAATTATTAGTTCTGCATCATTATCCGCATCCATTATATACCACATTTCGGTTTTGCCAAAAGAATTATGACGTTTCCTTGCAAGATCGTCATTAGGATGCAACTGAATTGAAAGATCCTTTTGGGCATCAATGAATTTAATCAGTATTGGGAATTCTTTTCCAAATCGTTCAAAGACACTTTTTCCAAGGATCTCTTCAGGAAACTGATCAATTAAACCGGTAAGAGTAGTTCCAACAAAAGAGCCATTGGCAACGATTGAAACATCTCCTGTAACTCCAGATAATTCCCAGCTTTCTCCAATAAGATCATTTTCCAATTCCTTACCCAATAATGTGCCCAACTTTGTACCTCCCCAGAGACGTTCTTTGAGTATGGGATAAAATTTTAATGGATATAAATTCATAGAGATTTTTATTTCTTAACCGCATTTAGCGCTTTTTTCATCTGTTATAAGGTATTTAAATTAGTAAATACCTTCGATATCACTCATTCCTTCGCTTACCACATAATTTTCACTTCCTGAAAGTAAATAAACCAACTTACTTTCAACTTTAAAAAAACCCCGCATTTTCTTATGATTATGCGCCAAAGGTTTCAATGATAAGTGATATTTTGACACAAATCTACGATGTGTAATCTTAGAATCGGAACGTATGTCGATCACTGGCGCTCGAAGTTCGGTAAACTTCTCATAACTGTCTTTGAAAGAATAAACTTCTAATGTGCAACCAGGAGTGTAATACTTTGCATAAAAAAATAACAAAGGGATTCTTACCTACAATCTTATTACTCTTGAATAACTTGCCAGCCCGATCAGGTAATGCAAATTGTGGAATTAGTTGCCCAAATATCAGGCCCATGATTTAGCCTTTGTAGGTGACAAAATTACGAGGTGTTTCAAAAAGAATAACTTCCAGTTCTTTGTTTGAATCTATATGAGGCCTTAATTTATTGTAGATAACAATAACTATATTCTCCGCAGTTGGGTTTAATGTTCTAAACTCCGGTACTTCAACATTTAAATTCTTGTGGTCTAAGGCATCTTCTATTTCCGACCTGATTAGATCTTTCAAAATTTTCATATCTATGACAAAACCGGTCTCCGGATCAATTTCACCGGTCACACTAACTACTAATTCATAGTTATGTCCATGATAATTGGGATTATTGCATTTGCCAAAAACCGAATTATTCTTATTGTCATCCCAATCCTTACGATATAAACGGTGTGCCGCATTAAAATGGGCCTTACGGCTTACTTTTACTTTCATTTTATCTGATGGTTTTGAACAAGATGATCGTAAAATTTTTCAAAGATGATTTTGAACCACACGGTGTATGACTCCGGATTCTCCGAAATATCTTTTTTAATCTTTATGGGACTCATCCATTTCCAATCTGACACTTCGTCCTTATTTATAACAGGTGGGTCTTCATAATATCCAATCATGACATGGTCAAGCTCATGTTCAGTTAAACCATTGTCAAAAGGTGCCTTATAAATAAACCAGAAAATTTCCTTTAAATCCGTTTCAAAACCCATTTCTTCCTGTAGTCTTCTTTTACCAGCTTCTAAACTGGTCTCGCCCTGACGTTGATGACTGCAACAAGTATTTGTCCACAATAAAGGAGAATGATATTTATGCTCAGCCCTTTGCTGCAGCATAGTCTCACCATTTTTGTTTATAATAAAAACCGAAAAAGCTCTATGTAGTACAGCCTTTTCATGAGCCTCCATTTTTGGCATTAAACCAATCTCTTCGTCTAATTGATTTACAAGAATAACATTTTCTTCTTTTTTATTTTCCATCTTGCAAAAGTAGCACCTTTATGCAATATTCTAGGTCAAGAGTATCAAAAAAATTGATTAAGCCATCTAACTAAACATGAGATAACTTTAGAAGAATCGCGGAGACTTTAAGTTTCCTTTGACTTTGATAAATTCGTATCTCAGAATTATTTCAAATGAACCATCATTAAAAGTGGCTTGTCCCAATTCTGTAATTTCCTTATCATACGCCATACCTATTAGAAATGAAGGAGATAACTGAAAACCCACTAATGCACTAAACGCGGCATCCCATCTGTAAGCAACACCCATAATAAATTTATCGTTGTACATAAAATTAGCTGACAAATCCAATCCGAGGGGTGCACCCTGTGTGGCTTTTACCAGAAGGGCTGGTTTAAACTTCCAAAATGCACTCATATCAAAAACATAGCCGGTGATAAGATATAAATTCATTTGTTCCCTGGCTGTTGAAAGTGAAGATTCATCAAAATGAGAAGTTTCCAAAAATCTTGGAACCGATAAACCCACATAAAACCTGTCTGTATGATAATAGACTCCAGCGCCTATGTTGGGTGAAAACCTGTTAATGATATCCTGCTGCAAAGTTGGGTCGGGTCCACCGGGGTTTGTAACATCCTGGTTTAACTCAGAAAATCTGATATCTAACAAACTTGCGCTTGCTTTTAATCCAAAACTTAAGCGAGATTCCTTAGCTAGTTGTAAGGTGTAGGAAAAGTCGAGATCAAAGAAAGTTTCTGATGTGGGTCCTATTTGGTCATTTACAATAGATAATCCAATACCAACACCCCTATAGCCCAAAGGTGTATGCATATTAAAAGTTTGCGTTTTAGGAGCTCCATCCAAACCTACCCATTGAGACCGATATAATCCTGCTATACTCATATGGCCCCTGGAACCAGCATATGCCGGATTAACACTGACCGTATTATACATATATTGTGTATACTGTGCATCTTGCTGAGCATTGAGAAGCCCTGTTAATAGAACAACCAAAAGAAAAGACAATGTTGTCAGGCTTCTTTGTAAATAAATTTTGCGTGTCAATTTTAGCATTGGTTTATCTATTAATGTATATGTATCCGGATAGCGATTTCATAATTCCGTCATCATTTTCATAATCCAGAATATAGAAATATGTACCTACCGGTAGTTTGTTGTCGATGTCTACAGTTGCCCTGCCTTGAGATGTGCCATCAAAAACATTCCCCTGAGTATTATAGGCATTTGTAGTATAAACTTGTACACCCCATCTATTATAAATACGAATTGTATTATTTGGGAAATCTTCAAGTCCTCGAATACTTAAAACATCATGAACACCGTCTCCATTAGGGGTTACCACGTTAAATACTTCAATATCTTCTTCGCTGGCATTAGGTTCCAAATAGTCTGGTATGCCGTCTGCATCCATATCATCATTAGAAAAATCTCCATCTCCATTTGTATCTTCAGCTGCAGTAGGTATAAGATCATCGTCATCATCTGTATCTCTATAATCAGATTCAGAATCACCGTCTGTATTAGGCAACATATCAAAAGGGTCATCAATCTCATCGTTTACATCATCATCTATAGCTGTATAACCTTCATAGCCGTCATCCAGGCCATCGTTATCCTTATCAGACCCTATAAAGACCACATCTGCAATGCCATCATTATTCATATCATGGCCCTCAATACTATCTGGAACATTATCGTTATCACTATCGGTATCAACATAATCGGGCAGACTATCACCATCTGTATCCACGGGAAGAATTCCTAATCCACCACCATTCTCATATACATCATCGAGACCATTACTGTTGGCATCTATCCCGCTAGGTGCTGTGTAATCTGCAGTTGATTGCGCTTCTACATTGTCTGGTATACCATCATCATCACTATCTATATCGAGATAATCCGCTATTCCATCATTATCCGTATCCGTTGGATTTGTGGAAGGATCATTATCACCATCCAAATTTAAATCTTCAAAACTGTCTACTATTCCATCATTGTCTGTATCAAGATCAACTCCAATAGGATTTACAAGAATTGTAACTGTTGTAGTACTGCAATTGGATAAACTATCGCATAGCGTATATGTAAAGGAATCTGTCCCAATATAACCGGGATTAGGAGTATAAGTGATATTATCATCCGAAGGGTCTCCCGGAGTACCATTGTTATTGATTACAGCTGTGCCATCAGACGGGCTTGTAATGGTGAGTGTTCCTACCGTAGGTATATCGTTATCATTGGCTAAAATATCTATGTCAACAGCTATATCTTCTATGGTAGCTATAGAATCCGGCAATGCATCTACTATAGGCAATACATCTACGGTAACTGTTGCAGTACTGCAATCTCCCGTGGTATTACAAACCGTATAGTCAAAAGAGTCAGGCCCGTTATAATCCGGATTTGGTATATATGTTACAATATCATCTGTTGGATCATTAGGTGTGCCATTGCCATTAATAGTAACAATTCCATTGGACGGGTTGGTTGTTGTTAAAGTTCCTATAGTTGGCAGATCGCTGTCATTGGCATAAATGGGGACCAAGACGGAAGTATCTTCATCAAGAGAGATAAAGTCGTCTATCAAGGTCGCTGCCTGTTGCAGGCATACTACTGTGAAACGAGGGAGGTCCATTGAATTACCGGCTTTATTTATTGTGGCTACATAACGAACTACAGAAGTTGTTGATGTAACAACCGGTTGTAATTGATTTCCTGCAACGGCAGGGTTCCAGCTTACAGTGGCAGCGCCACTGACATTTGCGGTAATGTCCAGAGTAACCTGATTATCAGGGGCTGTACAATCTGTTAGAATAAAGTAACCAGTGGCATTAGAGCCACAAAGCGTACCATCATAAGTAGCAAAGTAAACCCCTGGAGTACTGGTCTCATAGAAGAAATCAGTACTTAAAACAGTTGAAGTATCGGAAGCTTCATACCATCTAAAATTACTTTCATCACCACTATTAGGTGCCTGAAGCAAAAACTGGGCATTGGATGCACTAATCCCCAGTAATGTAATAACAATACTGAGGACTAGAAAATGATATCTGTTAGTAGTCTTCAAACCTATTAGGCGTTTTTATGTCTTTTTATTTAACAACAAATACAACGTTGATTAAAGAATTGTAATCTGCAGGTTGACCAATGATATCATATGTTAGGACTCCACTTGCATTAATGCTCATATTGGCAAATACTGCAGGATCCGCATAGGTTACATAATAGTATAAATCAGTTGCTGCATAAGTCGGGACTGCAGCCGGAGCTCCTGCACTTGCCACTGTTGGTGTTCCAAACTGGGCTATATATTGTGTGTAAAGGTCTTCGGTAAATCCTACGCCATTTGTAGAAGCATCTACAGCTATTGAAGGCGGATAGAATATACGTGCTGCTTTAGAGGTAATTGGGGCAATAGCCTGGATTACTTCCTGAACTGTAGTTTCATTTGTTGGAGAACCAACACCTCCTTCATCTACATCAATAGGAGTCGCCAGGTTTACTTCTGAATCTAATTGATCATCCGTACCTAAACTTGTTAGGGGTACAGATAAAGTGCCATTGCTATCGGTGATATCAAGGTTACCTGCATTCACTGCAAAGGCAGTATTCACCTCATTGGTAACGCTGGAATCCGCATCGTCTACATTTAAAGCCAGGGTACTTCCATCCTCTATGGTAATGTTACCCGCTGTACCATCGGTACTGATATCCTGGTCGTCTGTGCCTAAACTTGTAAGGGGTACAGATAATGTTCCATTGCTATCGGTAATATCAAGGTTACCTGCATTCACTGCAAAGGCAGTATTCACCTCGTTGGTGACGCTGGAATCTGCATCGTCTACATTTATGTTTATAGTATTGCCA